>NZ_AVOF01000317.1:0-3678 GCF_000465935.2 Pseudomonas sp. EGD-AK9 | reverse complement strand
TGGGACAACCGCCCAGCGGCCGACAGGCCTCCAGCAGCCGCGGCCCGGCGGCGCGGTGAATGGCGCCGTCCACCCCGCCGCCGCCGAGCAGCGAGCTGTTGGCGGCGTTGACTATGGCGTCGACCTCCAGGCCAGTGATATCGGCCTGCAGGGCTTCGAGCATGGCGATCATGGCCGGGCCCTCCCGCTTCAGCGTAGTCGCTGCGGCGCCAGGCGCAGCGGGATCAGCCCAGCGCCTTGACCGCCCGCAGCGCGGCGATCTGCTCGGCGCTGTAGCCCAGTTCGGCCAGGACTTCCTCGGTATGCGCGCCGACCGCCGCGCCGATATGCCGCGGCGCCGGCAAACCGCCCGAGAACTTCAGCGGGCAGGCCAGTTGCCGCTGCGCCGGCAGCCCATCGCGCGGCACCTCGGTGACCAGCCCGCGCGCCTGGATCTGCGGATGTTCCACCGCCTCGGACAGCGGCAGCATGGGCTCGACGCAGGCGTCCAGGGCGGCGAAGCGCTGGCACCACTCGGCGAAGTCGCGGCGCTCGAATTCGATCTCGATCTCGCGCTTGAGCGCGCGCTGATCCTCGGGCTTCGGCGACAACCCGCGTGCCGCCAGCTCCGGCCGGCCAATGGCCTGGCAGAATTGCTGCATGAACTGCGGCTCCAGGCTGCCCACCGAGAACCAGCGGCCGTCGCGGGTGCGGTAGTAGTCGTAGAAGCTGCCGCCGTTGAGCGCCTGGTTCTCCATGTCCGGCTCCACCCCGGCGCCGAGGTAGCCGGCGCCGGCCATGGCGTGCAGGCTGAAGGCGCAGTCGGTCATGCTCACGTCCACCTGCTGGCCCAGGCCCGTGACCTGGCGCTGCACCACCGCGGCGAGCAGGCCGATCACCCCGTGCAGCGAGCCGCCGGCGATATCCGCCAGTTGCACCCCCAGCGGCAGCGGGCCGCTGTCGCGGCGGCCGGTGTAGCTGGCGAGGCCGGCCAGCGCCAGATAGTTGATGTCGTGCCCGGCGCGGTCCTTGTACGGCCCGCTCTGGCCGTAGCCGGTGATCGACACGTAGATCAGCCGCGGGTTGATCGCCTTCAGCGCCGCGTAGCCGACGCCCAGCTTGTCCATCACCCCGGGGCGGAACTGCTCCAGCACGATGTCGTACTCGCCCACCAGCTTCTTCACCACCTCCAGCGCCTCGGGGCGCTTGAGGTCGAGGGCGATGGCGCGCTTGTTGCGGTTGAGGTAGGCGTGGCTGGTGGAGGTGCCGCCGTCGTGCGGCGGCAGCACGCGCACCAGGTCCATGCGCGTGGGCGACTCCACGCGCAGCACCTCGGCGCCCAGGTCGGCCAGCAGCAGCGAGGCGAAGGGCCCCGGCAACAGGGTGGAGAAGTCGAGGATTTTCAGTGAAGACAGTGGGCCGGACATGGCGACTCCCGATCAGATGATGTGGTGTCGGGCGAGAGGCCCCAGCCCCTCGCCCCAGCCCTCCCCCCAGAGGGGCGAGGGGTAGAACGGTGCAACCCCGGCCGGCGTGGCCAGCTTGGCCCGGAGGCCATCCGGGGATTGCGCTAGCGGATTGCCTGCGGGCCAGGGATCAGGGCTCCCAGACGATGGCCTCGCTCGCCGACAGGCCGGCCAGCGCCCCGGCGTAGCGCGCCTCCAGCACGTTGCGGCGGATCTTCATGGTCGGCGTCATGCAGCCGTTGTCCACCGTCCAGGCCTCGCGCACCAGGATGAAATGGCTGATGCGCTCGTGCGGCGCCAGGCGCTCGTTGAGTGCCTGCAGATGCGCCTGCAGCGCCTGGCCGACCACCTCCTGCGGCTGCTGGCGGGCCGCCGGCGACAGCTCGATCAGCGCCAGCGGCTGGTCCAGGTTGCTGCCCATCAGGCACACCTGCTCGACCCAGTGGCTCTTGGCGATCTCGCCTTCGATGGGCGCCGGCGCCACGTACTTGCCCTTGCTGGTCTTGAAGATGTCCTTGACCCGCCCGGTGATGCGCAGGTAGCCCGCCTCGTCCAGCTGGCCCCGGTCGCCGGTGTGCAGCCAGCCGCCCTCGAGCGTCTCGGCGGTCTTCTCCGGCTCGCGGTAATAGCCCTGCATCAGGGTCTCGCTGCGCAACAGGATCTCGCCGCTGGCGTCGATGCGCAATTGCAGGTGCGGCATGGGCCGGCCCACCGTGCCGAAGCGCACCTGCCCCGGCCGGTTGAAGCAGCCGTAGGCGAAGTGCTCGGTCATGCCGTAGCCCTCGCAAATGGTCATGCCCAGGCGCCGGTACCAGTCCAGCAGCCCGGTGGAAATCGCCGCCGCGCCGGACACCAGGATGCGCGCACGATCCAGCCCCAGCCCCGCGCGCACCTTGCGCGCCACCAGGCGGCCGAGCAGCGGGATGCGCAGCAGCCGTTCGAGCTTGTGCGCCGGCAGCTGCTCCAGCACGCCCTGCTGAAAGCGCGTCCACAGCCTGGGCACCGAGAAGAACACGGTCGGCCGCACCCGCCGCAGGTCGCTGGCGAAGGTCTCCAGCGACTCGACGAAGGCCACCGGCGCGCCGCAATAGAGGCTGTTGAACTCCACCAGAAAGCGCTCGGCGGCGTGCGACAGCGGCAGGTAGGAAAAGAACTGGTCCTGCGGCGTCATGCCCATCTCCGCCGTGGCGTGCGCCGCGGAAAAGGCCATGGCATGGGCCGAAAGCATCACCCCCTTGGGCTGCCCGGTGGTGCCGGAGGTATAGAGGATCGACAGCAGCTCGTCGCCGCGCTGCTGGCGGCTACCCGCCAGGGGCTCGTGGGCGGCCAGCAGCTCGTGCCAGCGGTGCTCGGCCGGCATGCTCGGATAGGGCATGGCGATGCGCGTGATATGCGGGCCGATGCCGGCGGCCAGCTTGTCGGGCTCGTCCAGCTTGCCCACCAAGATCAGCTTGCAGCCGGCGTGCTGCAGTACGTAGGCGATCTGCTCGGGCGCCTGCAGCGGATAGAGCGGCACGCTGACCAGCCCGGCGTGCTGGATCGCCAGGTCGCTGATAAACCATTCGGCGCAGTTCTTCGCCAGCAGCGCCACCCGCTCGCCGGGCAAGCAGCCCAGCGCCAGCAGCGCGCTGGCCAGGCGCCGCGCCTGCTCGTCGACCTGGCGCCAGGTGAAATCGTGCCAGACGCCGGCCACCGGCTGGCGCAGCCAGACCGCGTCGGGTTGCCGATCCAGCCAGTGGTTGAAACGTTGCAGCGGCAGTTGCAGGGTCATGGCGTGCTCTTCTTGTTATTGATCGCCAGCAAGCTTGCTCCTGCAGGGCCTGGCGAGTCCCTGGCGACGCTGGGCAAGCTGCGCGTTGCCCTACGAACTACAGCTTCATCCCGCGGCTGATGATCTCCTTCATGATCTCCGAGGTGCCGGCGAAGATGCGCTGGATGCGCGCGTTCGCGTACATCTTGCAGATCGGGTATTCCCACATGTAGCCCCAGCCGCCGTGCAGCTGCACGCCCTCGTCGACCACCTTGCACAGCAGCTCGGTGGTGAACAGTTTGGCCTCTGCGGCGACTTCTGCACTGAGCTTCTTCTGGTTGTGATCCATCACGCAGCGGTCGGTGAACACCTGGGCCACGTCGATCTGGGTGCGCATCTCGGCCAGCTTGAAGCGGGTGTTCTGGAAATGCGCCACCGGGCGGCCGAAGGCCTGGCGTTCCTTGACGTAGTCGATGGTGGTCT
>NZ_AVOF01000316.1:0-3696 GCF_000465935.2 Pseudomonas sp. EGD-AK9 | reverse complement strand
CCGAAGTCGTCGGCGGCCTGGCCGTCGTCGTGGATCGGCAGCAACTGGCTGTTGGCCGCGCCGCGGTTGCCGTCCAGCTTGACGCTGTACAGGCCGAGCAGGTCGAGGCCGAAGCCGACGGTGCCCTCGGTGAAGCCGGAGCGGGCGTCGAGGATGAAGCTCTGGGTCCAGCCTTCGGCCTGGCCCTGGCGCTCGCCCCGGATCAGCGGGTCGGTGCCGTTGAGGTAGTTGCGGTTGAAGTAGTAGTTGCGCAGGTTCAGCGAGACCTTGGCGTCCTCGACGAAGCCGGCGGCCTGGGCGCCGGTCGGCAGGGCGGCGATCACGGCCAGGGCCAGGGCGCTGGGGAGCAGACGGGAGACGGCGTTTTTCATTGTTATGGTTCCTCGTGGTGACTGATTTTCGGGGCGCACGAATCCCTCCACCGCAGCGGATGCGGAAAAAGCAGCAGGGGAGGGGAATGACCGCCGGCGTTCGCCGGCGGCTCGTTTCAGCGCCGTCTCAGGGCTTGGCGATACCGACCGAGTCCGGGGCGATCTCGATGGCCTTGGCCTTGTACATCGACCAGGTGGTGACCGACTGCCAGCGCTTGAGGAAGTCCTCGGCCTCGGCGCCGTTGAGGTTCAGGCTCTGCGCGCCGAAGTTCTTCAAAAAGCCCTGGAACTCCTCGTTGGCCACGGCCTTGGCGTAGGCCTCGACCAGCTTCTGCTTGACCTCGTCCGGGGTGTCCTTGTGCACGAAGGCGCCCCAGAACGGACCCCAGGGCAGGTACTCGGCGATCGCCGGCAGGGACTTGGTGATCGGCTCGACGCCCGGCAGTTCCGGGGTTTCCTCGGTGGCGAACACGGCCAGCGCCTTGAGCTTGCCGCTGCGTACCAGCTCGCGTGCGGCGGCCAGGCTCAGCGGCATGAAGTCGATGTGCTTGCCCATCAGTGCGGTGATGCCGGGGCCGTCGCCGCCGAAGGTCACTTCACGCACTTTCAGCTCGTCCACCGCGTTGATCATCGCGCTGACCGTGCTCGGCAGGCCGCCGGCGCCGGTGGAGCCCATGCGCAGGCTGTCCGGATTGGCCTTGGCGGCGGCCAGCAGCTCGCCCATGGTGTTGAACGGCGCCTCGGCGTTGGCGGCGATCACCACCACGTTCTGGCCGATGATGTTGACCGGGTAGAAGTCGCTGTAGTCGAAGTCGGCCAGGCCCAGCACCGGGTACAGCTGCGGGTTCTCGGCGCCGAGCAGGATGGTGTAGCCGTTCGGGCGCTGCTGCTTGACGAAGGTGCTGCCGATCACCGCGGTGCCGCCGGGGCGGTTGTTGAGGATCAGCTTGCCGCCCAGCTCCTTCTCCACGTAGGGGGTCAGGCTGCGCATCACGTTGTCGGTGGCGCCGCCGGCACCCCAGGGGATCACCGCCTGGATGCTGCGCTCGGGGTATTCGGCGTGGGCCGGCAGGGCCAGGGTCAGGGCGCTGAGGCCGAGGGCGGCGCCGGTCAGTAGAGCTTTGAACATGTGGAGATTCTCCATCGGATTGTTGTTGTAAGCCCCTGTCGGCCGGGGCGCACCTTGCCTTGCCAGGTCAGCCGCGAGCGACCGCGGTCTTGAACTTGGATTTGAGTTTCTTCAGCAGCGAGGTGTTGCCCAGCAGGATCAGCACCACGGCGCTGCTGAGGATCAGCGACAGCGGGCTGGTGACCAGGCCCTGCAGCAGCTCCAGCGGGTTGTCGCCGGCCGAGGACATGGCCTGGCGGTAGGAGGTGTCCATCAGCGGGCCGAGGATGGCGCCGAGGATGATCGGGCCCATCTGGAAGCCGAAGATCTTGAGCAGGTAGCCGAGCAGGCCGAAGCCGAGCATCCAGCACACCTCGGTCATGCTGCTGTTGATCGAGTAGGTACCGACCACGCAGAGCACCAGGATCAGCGGGATCAGCACGGCCTTGGGCATCTCGACGAACTTGGCGAACAGCTTGATGCCCATCAGGCCGAAGATCATCAGGAAGACGTTGGCCAGCAGCAGGTTGCCGACGGTGAAGTAGAAGATGTGCGGGTTCTCCACCATCAGCATCGGGCCGGGGTTGAGGCCGTGGATCACCAGCGCGCCGATGATCACCGCGGTCACCGCATCGCCCGGCATGCCGAGGGTCAGCATCGGCACGTAGGCACCGCCGACCGCCGCGCTGTTGGCGGTTTCCGGCGCCACCAGGCCCTCGTAGGCGCCCTTGCCGAAGGGTCTGCTGGGATTCTTCACGGTGCGCTTGGCATGGTCGTAGGCCATCAGCGCGGCGATGTCGCCGCCGACCCCGGGCAGCACGCCGACCACCACGCCGATGATCGAGGTGCGGATCGACAGCGGCAGGAACTTCAGCACCATGGCGAAGGACGGCAGGATCTTGTCGACCTTCTGCCGCACCACCGGGCTGTCCAGGTTGTGCAGCTGGTAGAAGGCCTCGGCCACGCCGAACAGGCCGATCATCAGCACCACGTAGTGGATGCCGCCCATCAGCTCGACCTGACCCAGGGTGAAGCGCCCCTCGGCGGTCACCGGGTCCATGCCGACCAGGCCGATCACCGCGCCCAGGGCAGCGGCGAAGATGCCCTTGGCCAGCGAACCCTCGGCCAGGCTGCCGACCAGCAGCAGGCCGATGGCGGCTACCAGGAAGTAGTCGCGCGGGGCGAATTTCAGCGCCAGATCGCCGATCAGCGGCGCCGCGCTGGCCAGCATCAGGGTGCCGACCAGGCCGCCGATCACCGACATCACCGTGCTCAGGCCGATGGCGCGACCGGCCTCGCCCTGCTGCGCCAGCGGGTAGCCGTCGAAGGCGGTGGCCACCGACGACGGCGCGCCGGGGATGTTCAGCAGGATGGCGCTGCGCGAGCCGCCATAGACGCCGCCGATAAAGATGCCGACGATCAGGGCGAGGGCGTCGTTGACCTCCCAGGAGAAGGTGAAGGACACCAGGATCGACACCGCCATGGTCACCGACAGACCCGGGATGGCGCCGATGTAGATGCCGGCGAAGGTTCCCAGGGCGGTCAGCAGCAGCAGCTGCGGGTCGCTCCAGGCCATCAGCAGATAGGAAAAGGTATCGCTCATCTCGGGTGCCTCGTTATGGCAGGTAAACGCTGAAGGCCAGGGTGAACAGCAGGTAGATCAACAGCAGCAACAGGGCGGCGATCAGCACCGCCGCGACCACCCGGCCGCGGCGCAGGTAGACGATCGACAGCACCAGGAACAAGAAGGTGCTGAGGTAGAAGCTGATCCACTGGATGGCGGCCAGGTAGGCCACCGCCAGCACGGCGAAGATCAGCGTGCGGCGGGGAAAATGCGCGCGGCGGAACTGGCCGAAGGCATCCAGCCAGCCGCTGCAATCGGGCCTGGCCTTGGCCAGCGTCTCGGCACCGATCTTCAGCGCCGCCAGCAGCATCACCAGGCCGACGCCGAGGGGGAAGGCGCCTGGCGAGTTGGCCGAGCTGAAGCCGGCGATCTGGTAGGCCAGATAGAGGATGGCCAGGCTGAAGACCAGCAGCAGCACGCAGAAGCTGCGTTCGCCGACCAGCATTTTTTCTGTCTTGTTCATGCGCTTGCTCCGACAGGCTGGGGAACCGCGACGCGGTCCGGATACGGATGGTCGTCAGGCCGCGTGGGCCAGTCGCGCTCGCAGCGCAGCGCGCGGCGGCAGCTGGCGGCCAAGGCAGGCGAGAACGGCA
>NZ_AVOF01000315.1:0-3720 GCF_000465935.2 Pseudomonas sp. EGD-AK9 | reverse complement strand
GGCGACGAAGTACTTGGCGGTGCTGCGCGGCAGCGGCGCGCGGCCGCGAATCCGGTCGGCGATCTTCTCGGCGAGCATGATGGTGGTGGCGTTGAGGTTGCCGGTGATGATCTCCGGCATGATCGACGCGTCCACCACCCGCAGGCCCTGCACGCCGTGCACCCGGCCCTGGCCGTCGACCACCGCCATGGCGTCCTCGCCCATCTTGCACGAGCACGAGGGATGGAAGGCGGTCTCGGCATGTTCGCGGACGAAGGCGTCCAGTTCGGCGTCGCTCTGGCAGTCCGGGCCGGGGCTGATCTCGCGCCCGCGGAAGGCGTCCAGCGCCGGCTGGGCCATGATCTCGCGGGTGATGCGGATGGCGTCGCGGAACTCCTGCCAGTCCTGTTCGTGGCTCATGTAGTTGAACAGGATGCTCGGGTGCTGGCGCGGGTCCCTGGATTTGAGCTGCACGCGGCCGCGGCTGGGCGAGCGCATGGAGCCGACGTGGGCCTGGAAGCCGTGCTCCTTCACCGCGTTGCTGCCGTTGTAGTTGATCGCCACCGGCAGGAAGTGGAACTGGATGTTGGGCCAGGCGAATTCCGGACGGGTGCGGATGAAACCGCCGGCCTCGAACTGGTTGCTGGCGCCCAGGCCCTTGCCGCGCAGCAGCCAGTGGGCGCCGATGGCCGGCTGGTTCCACCACTTCAGCGCCGGGTAGATCGACACCGGCTCCTTGCAGGCGTACTGCAGGTACATCTCCAGGTGATCCTGCAGGTTCTGGCCGACGCCGGGCAGCTCGTGCACCAGGGGGATGTCCAGTTCGCGCAGCAGGGCGGCGGGGCCGACCCCGGAGCGCTGCAGGATCTGCGGCGAGGCGATGGCGCCGGAGCACAGCAGCACCTCGCGGCGGGCGCGGACGATCACCGGGGTGTCGCCGTCGCCGTGCAGGTAGGCGACGCCGCTGGCGCGCTTGCCGTCGAACAGGATGCGGTCGGTCAGGGCGTGGGTGACGATGCGCAGGTTGGGCCGGCCGCGGGCCTGGTCGAGGTAGCCGCGGGCGGTGCTGGAACGGCGGCCCTGCGCGGTGACGGTGCGGTCCATGGGGCCGAAGCCTTCCTGCTGGTAGCCGTTGAGGTCGTCGGTGCGCGGGTAGCCGGCCTGCACGCCGGCCTCGACCATGGCGTGGAACAGCGGGTTGTTGCCGGCCTTGGGCGTGGTCACCGACACCGGGCCGTCGCCGCCGTGGTAGTCGTTGGCGCCGATGTCGCGGGTTTCCGCCTTGCGGAAATAGGGCAGGCAGTCCAGGTAGGTCCAGTCTTCCAGGCCCGGCAGCTTGGCCCAGTTGTCGAAGTCCAGGGCGTTGCCGCGGATGTAGCACATGCCGTTGATCAGCGAGGAGCCGCCCAGGCCCTTGCCGCGCCCGCATTCCATGCGCCGGTTGTTCATGAAGGGCTCCGGCTCGGTCTCGTAGGCCCAGTTGTAGCGCCGGCCCTGCAGCGGGAAGGCCAGGGCGGCGGGCATCTGGGTGCGAAAGTCGAGGCGGTAGTCGGGGCCGCCGGCTTCCAGCAGCAGCACGCTGACGTCTGCGTCCTCGCTCAGGCGGGTGGCCAGCACGTTACCGGCCGAGCCGGCGCCGATGATGATGTAGTCGAATTCTTGCGACATGGGCGTCACCTGTATGACGGGTCTGCGTAGCCCCTAGGGTGGGTTAGGCGCAAGACCGGGCTTGGTCTGCATCCGATGTCGGTGCGCCGTAACCCACCGGGTTGATCGGATTGGCGAACTGGTGGGTTACGCGGCGTTTGCTGCCTCTGGGCTTCAGGCTTCGAGGTGCGCGCCGCTACCCCACCCTAGGGGCGGCTATTCAAAACACCGAGGCGTAGCCGCCCAGTTCCACCTGCACCGATTTGATCCGGGTGTAGTGGCCGAGGGTGGTCAGGCCGTTCTCGCGGCCGACGCCGGACTGCTTGTAGCCGCCCACCGGCATCTCCGCCGGCGACTCGCCCCAGGTGTTGATCCAGCAGATGCCGGCTTCCAGCTGGTGGATGACCCGGTGCGCGCGATTGAGGTCGCGGGTCACCACGCCGGCGGCCAGGCCGTAGTCGGTGTCGTTGGCGCGGCGGATCGCTTCCTCTTCGCTGTCGTAGATGAGGATGCTCATCACCGGGCCGAAGATTTCCTCGCGCACTATGGTCATGGCATCCGTGCAGTCGGTGAACACGGTCGGCGCCACGTAAGCGCCCTTGGCGTAGTCGCCGTCGGTGACGCGCGCGCCGCCGATCAGCAGGCGCGCGCCCTCGGCGCGGCCCTTCTCGATGTAGCCGAGCACGCTGTCCATATGCGCCGCGCTGACCAGCGGGCCGAAGTTGGTGGCCTCATCCAGCGGGCTGCCCAGGCGGATGCGCTTGACCCGCTCGAGCACCTTGGCCTCGAAGCGCGCCTGCAGCATGCGCGGCACGAACACCCGGGTGCCGTTGGTGCAGACCTGGCCGGAGCTGTAGAAGTTGGCCATCACCGCGATGTCGGCGGCGCGGTCCAGATCGGCGTCCTCGAACACGATCAGCGGCGACTTGCCGCCCAGCTCCATGGTCACTTCCTTGAGGGTGGAGCTGGAGGCGCTGGCCATCACCTTCTTGCCGGTGCTGGTGCCGCCGGTGAAGGAAATCTTCTCGATGCCGGGGTGCTCGGTCAGCCACTGGCCGAGCTCGCGGCCGCTGCCGGTGAGCACGTTGAACACGCCGTCGGGCAGGCCGGCCTCGGTGTAGATCTCGGCTAGCTTCAGTGCGGTCAGCGAGGTGACTTCGCTGGGCTTGAAGATCATCGCGTTGCCGGCGGCCAGGGCCGGCGCGGATTTCCACAGGGCGATCTGGATCGGGTAGTTCCAGGCGCCGATGCCGGCGACCACGCCCAGCGGCTCGCGGCGGGTGTAGACGAAGGAGGATTCGCGCAGCGGGATCTGCTCGCCCTCGATGGCCGGGATCAGCCCGGCGTAGTACTCCAGCACGTCGGCGCCGGTGACGATGTCGACGTTGCGGGTTTCGGAAAGCGGCTTGCCGGTGTCCAGGGTCTCCAGCTCGGCCAGCTCGTCGTTGCGCGCGCGCAGGATGTCCACCGCCTTGCGCAGGATGCGCGAGCGCTGCATGGCGGTCATCGCCGCCCAGACCTTCTGCCCCTGCTTGGCGCTGGCCACCGCACGCTCGACATCGGCCTGGCTGGCGCGCTGCAGGGTGGCGAGCACCTCGCCGGTGGCCGGGTTGATGCTGTCGAAGGTCTGGCCACTGCTGGCGGCGACGTAACGGCCACCGATATAGAGCTGCTGCTGGTCGAAGCGGGGCATGGGCTGTCCTCTGGGCGCGAATGAATTGGCTAGAAAACAGCCTATTTTATTTAGATTGAACGATCAATCAATAAAAACGACAGCGCGCAGCTAATCGCGACATGCAGGCAGTCGGGTGCGTCATGCGCACCGCGCGATCTCGGGGGGATTCGATAAACCCTGCAGCCGCCTGGCTTCGCGGCATTGCAGCGGCGCTGACTCGAGTCGGCGACCGGTTTTGCAGGCGGTGCGCGCAGCCTGGACGGCCCCGCGACCGCCTAGCAGGCCTTGCCCAGTTGCAGATCGAGGTAGTCGTAGGCGATACGGCGCGCCTGCTCGGTGTCGAAGGCTTTGCCGGACAGCGCGCCGCGCAGCCACAGGCCGTCGATCAGCGCCGCCAGGCCGCGTGCCGCGGCGCGCGC
>NZ_AVOF01000314.1:0-3727 GCF_000465935.2 Pseudomonas sp. EGD-AK9 | reverse complement strand
GGGCGAAACCGGCCGGCAGCGCTTCGCCGAGCGGGCCGCTCAGGGGCGCCCGGGTATTCGGATTGATCGGCTGCAACACGCGTTATCTCCCACCTTGAAACTGATCGACGCGCAGGTAGGCGCTACGCCCCTCGGCGTATTCCAGGTGCCTGAGCAGCATCTGTCGCACCCGCTCGCATTCTTCGGCGCAGGCCACGCGTGCCTGGCCGTGCAGCTGTTGCAGACGCCGCCGCGCCTCGCGCACCTCGTCGCTGAGCGTCGGCAAGCCGGCCAGCAGTTGCAGGCAGGAGCGGATCAACCCGTCGATCTCGCCGATCCGCGTCCAGTCGCCCTGCGCCAGCGCCTCGGCCAGTTGGCCGTGCAGCTGCTGCAGCGCGCGCAGTTCACTTGCGCGCGGCATTCACGCCTTCCCAGCCTTCGCGCAGCACGCCGAGCAGGCCGACCACCTCGTCCAGGCCGTCCAGCGACAGGCTGACGCTGACGTCGGAGAGGCGGTAGATGCAGTAGTCGTAGAGGCGCGCCAGGCCCTGTACGGTCTCGCCGCCGTTCTCGTAGTCGAGGGCGCCGTTGAGCCCATTGAGGATGTTCAGGCACTTCTCCAGCGACTGGCCCTTCTGCTGGTAGCGCTTGGCCTCGATATGGCCGCGGGCGCGGGCCAGCTCGTCGAGCAGGCCGTCGAACAGCACCAGCACCAGCTCGTAGGGCGAGGCCGCGGCGGCACGCGCCTCGAGGTCGACGGTGCGGTAGCTGTCGTAGCTTTCGTTGAGGTTGTAGGCAGTCATCAGAACATTCCGTAGGTCTGCTCCATCGCCGCCATGGTCTGCATCAAGCTGGTGTACTGGCGGAGATAGCGGTTGTAGTAGGAGTCGTACTGCTTCTGGATGTTGTCGAACTGCTGGTCGACCCGGCGCAGCTGAGTGTTGAGGGTGTCCTTGCGATTGGTCAGCAGGCCGCCGGCGCTGCTGGTGTACACCGCCAGGTTCTTGTCCAGGGTGTCGAGCAGGTTGCCCTTGTCGGTGAACAGTTTCTCGAAGCCTTCCGGATTGGCCGCCACGGCCTTCTCGAAACGGGCGTTGTCGATGGTCAGCTTGCCGTTGCGGTCGGCGACTATGCCGAACTCGGTGAGGCTGGCGCCGCCGAACGAGGTGCGCACCAGCTGGTTGAGCATGGTTTCGATGGCGCGCACGCTGGCGTCGCCGGCCAGGGCACCGCGGCCGCCGCTCTCGCCGCCGCTGGCGGTGAGCGAGTCGAAGCTGCTCATCAGCGCGTTGAAGGCGCTGACGAAGGACTGCGCCTTGTCCTTGGTGGCCTTCTGGTCCTGGCCGATATCGATGGTCAGCGGGGTGTCACCGCTCTTGTGCGCCTTGCTGAAGGTCAGGCTGACGCCGTCGATGATGTTGTCGAAGGTGTTGCTGGTGCTGGTCAGCTCGATGCCGCTCTCGCCGCCCAGGCGCACGATGGCGTCCTTGGCCACGGACAGCTCCTGCTTGCCCGCCACCGCGCCTGCAACCGCGACGTTGCCACTGGCGCTCAGGCTGATGGCCTGGTCGGCGCCGGTCTTCTCGCTGGTCAGCACCAGGTTGACCTGGCCGTTGCTGCGCACCAGGGTGGCCTTGACCCCGCTGTTGTCGCCGGCGTTGTTGATCGCCGCGGCCAGCTCGTCGAGGGTGCCGACGCTGCTCAGGTCGATGGCGAAGGCGTCGCCGCCTTGGCCGATGCTCAGGCTGCCGCTGCCCAGGTCGCCGTCCTGCAGGCCCTGCAGGGCGATCTGGCTCTTGCTGGCGAGCTGCTGGACGAAGAAGTCGTAACTGCCGGCCACCGCCTTGCTGCCCACCGTGGCGCTGGCATAGCCCTCCTGGCTGAAGCTGGCGCTGTTGACCAGCATGCTGCTGCCGGCGAGCTTGAGCCCGCTGGCCGCGGTCTTGAAGGTCTTCAGCGCGGTATCCAGGGTGGTCAGGGCGGACAGCTGCGCCTTGTAGGCCGCCTGGTTGCGGTTGGTCTTGGCCAGCTGGCCCTGCACTTCATATTGGGCCAGCTGGGTCGCCATGCTTTGAACGTAATCTGAATCGATAGCCATAGTCGGACACCCGTTTTCCTGTGAGGTAGCAATAGCGGTGCCAACAGCTGAAACCCTTGATTTAGAGGGCTTTAGGCGTTCCGCCAGGTGAAAGATCCTTTCCGCTCGCGGGACCGCGGACGACGGGCGGAAGGCCGCCTTCCGCCTGCGCCGCGCAATGGGCGGACGTGCCCCTTACACAGGCGACGCAGCGGCGACCCGGCTTAAGGAAAAGGTGGGGATAGGTTATGAGCGGCCGGGTAGAAGCCGGCTGGGGGAGGGGCGGCGCTATTCGCCGCCGACGGCGAAGTTGGGCAGGCTGTCCACCGGCTGGCGGAAGCTGAAGGGAATCGACTCAACCGCCAGGCCGACGTTGCGCTGCACCACGAAGTGCAGGTGCGGGCCGGTGCTGTTGCCGGTGTTGCCGGAGCGCGCCAGCAGGCTGCCGGTCTCCACCCGCTGGCCCTCGCGCACGGCCACCGAGCCCTTCATCAGGTGCAGGTAGACGCCCATGGTGCCGTCGTCGTGGAGGATGCGCACGAAGTTGCCGGCCGGGTTGTTGCCGCGCCCGCTCTGCTGGTTCTCGGTCTTCACCACCACGCCGCCGCGCGCGGCGACGATGGGCGTGCCTTCGGGCATGGCGATGTCCATGGCGTAGCGGCCCTTGGGGGTGAAATGGCTGTACTTGCCGCCGGCGCCCTGGGTCAGGCGGAACGGGCCGCCGCGCCAGGGCAGCGGGTAACGGTGGATGCTCGGTTGCAGGCGCGGGTCGCCGAGGGCATAGCGCAGCCTGGGCTTGTAACGCAGCGGCAGGCCGGCCTCGCGCGGCGCCAGGGTGGCCAGGCGGATCTTGCTGCGCGGCGGCAGCACCCAACGGATCGGCTTGTCCGGCGCACCGACGGCGTTCTCCACCTGTTCCAGGCGCAGCTCGATCTCCACCGGGGCGTACAGGTCGTTGCGCACCAGCAGGGTCTCGCCGGCCTGGTGCTGCTTGGTCTCCAGCTTCACCTGGTTGTCCAGGCGCTCGACCATGCGGTCGCGGAACACGAACACCTGGGCGCCGGGCGCCGCCTGGTCGCTATAGGTCACCACGCCGTTCTGGTCGACGTACTTGTAGATGGTCAGGGCAGCGGCCTGGCCGCTGAGGACCAGCAGGCTGCAGAGGAAAATCAGACGCCCTAGCATAACGACTCGGATCTTATGGCTTTTCGATATCCGGGCTAGCAAGGCTAGCAGCGCCTGCGCGGCCGTGCCAGGCGCCGAGCCTCGGGCTGTGAACCGGCTCACCGCCGTCGGTCGGCCGGGGGCGGGGTGTTTCGGGGCAAGCGCTGCATCTTTCCCCGGATCGCATCCGGGCTAAGGCGGCGGGTTCAGGCGCCGGGAACGAAATGCTTCTGCGCGGTGCCGCGGGCGATCAGGCGTGACAGGTAGTCGAGTTTCTGCGGGTCGCGGTCGACGAAGCGGAAGCTCAGTTGCAGCCACTCGCTGGCAGGCGAAGGCTCGAGCGCCGCCACGGCGTGCAGGTAGCCGTTGAGCCGGGCGGTCTCGGCCGCCTCGCCCTGCTCCAGGTCGAGCACCGCACTCTCCAGCACCTGCGGCAGCTGTTCGGTGCGCTTGACCACCAGCAGCGCCTCCTTGAGGCTCAGCGCCTTGATCACGCAGGCCATGCTG
>NZ_AVOF01000313.1:0-3771 GCF_000465935.2 Pseudomonas sp. EGD-AK9 | reverse complement strand
CCCGCCGATGGACTCGGTGAGGCGCGCCGCCGCCTTGCCGGTGGGCGCCGCCAGACTCAGACGCAGCGGTGCCCCGGCGGCCATCGCCGCCTCCTGCAGCAACGCCAGCAGGCGCACCACGGTGGTGGTCTTGCCGGTACCGGGGCCGCCGGTGATCAGGGTGAAGCGCCCCTGAGCCGCCAGCGCACAGGCCAGCTTCTGCCAGTCGGTCAGGCGCTCGCCAGCCAGGATCAGGGGCTCGGGGAACAGCGTGGCCAGACGCGCCGGGAGATCGGCCGGCGCCGCGGAGCCTGCTTGCAGGCGCTGAGCGATATTGCCCGCCACGCGGCGCTCGTAGTCCCAGTAACGCCGCATATAGAGACAGGAACCGGCCAACACCAGCGGCGCGCCTGGGTCCTCCAGCAGCGAACTGCCGGCGCAGGCCGCCAGCCACTGACCCAGTTCGAGCCCCGCCAATACCTGGGACGGCAGCAGCGTCGCGGTCTCGGCATCCTCGCCTTCCGGCGGCAGGGACAGGGTGAAGTCCGGGTTGGCCAGGGTCGCCGCCAGATCCAAACAGACATGCCCCTGGCCGAGTTGATGACTGGCCAGGGCCGCGCCGAGGATCAGCAGCGGCGAGGCATCCGGGTCCAGCTCGGCGAGGAACTGCGCCAGGGCGCGGTCCAATTCCCGTAGCCAGCCGCGCTCGCTCCAGGCGGCCAGCAGGACGAAGAGTTCGGCGCGCTCGCGCAGCGCCGGCGACAGGGTCGGACTCATGCCATGGCCTCCTCGGCTTCACCCATAAACAGTGCATCGAGCTGCTCGATCAGCTCACGCGGCGGCCGCGCCAGGTAGACGCCGTGTGCCGGCGCGCGGAGGAACAGATAGAGCGCGCCGCCCAGGTGACGGTCGTAGTCGTATTCCGCCAGGCGCAGACGCAGCTGTCGGTGCAGGGCCAGCACGTAGAGCACGTACTGCAGGTCGTAGCGGTGGCTGGCCATAGCCGCCGCCATGGCGTCGTGGGTGTAGGCGCCATCGTCGACGCCCAGCCAGTTGGACTTGTAGTCGGCCACGTAGTAGCGCCCCTGGTGCTCGAACACCAGGTCGATAAAGCCCTTGAACATGCCGTTCAGGGTGTCCGCGCGCAGCGGTTGCCGGGCGATGCCGGGCAGCTCGCAGCGCTGCACCAGCTCATCCAGGCGGCGCACGTCGACCGCCCGAGCCTCGAACCAGAACTCCAACTCCGCCTGGTACTGCGACAGCTCGGCCAGGCAGACCGCCTCGCCGTCGCCAAGCGGCAGCGGCTGCACCAGCAATCCTTGCAGCCATTGCTGCAGCGGATCGATCCAGCTTTCCAGGCCGCGCCGCTGGCAACGCCGCGCCAGGGCCTCGCGCAGCGCGAGGGGATCGGCGGCGAGCTGGGCGAAGCCCTCCGCGCCGCCATTTCCAGCAGCCCGTGGAGGAAGGTGCCGGGATTGGGGCCGCGGGGAAAGCGATGCAGCCCCAGGGCCGCGGCCGGCAGCGGCGGCAGGGCCAGTTCCGAGCTCTCGTCGTCGCTGGCGCTCTGCATGGCCGGGCTGTCCGGTGCGGCGTCTTCATAGCGGTTGCCCCAGGCCGGCGCGTCCTCGTCGAGGCGCAGGGCGCTGTAGGAGGCGATCCACCAGTGCTCGGCGGCGCGCCGCGCCGGGGTGCGCCAACGGGGGACGAACTGTTCGTCGTCCTGCGCCCGATAGCGCTGCTCGCCGGCTTGCGGCACCGGGGCCAGCGCACTGCGCGGCGCGTCCGCGAATGGCGCTAGCCAGCCGGCAAGATCCGCACTAGCGGCCAGCGGTACGCCGCCGCCCAGCAGGTAGCCGAGGGCGGACTCGTGCAGCCGCGATTTCCTGCCGTTGCCGATCTTCAGGTCCGCCACGCCCAGCCAGCAGCCATGGCGCGCGCGGGTCAGGGCCACGTAGAGCAGGCGCAGATCCTCGCCCAGCCGCTCGCGCTCGGCGCGCGCCAGGGTGTCCTCGTCGGCCTTGAGCACCAGGCGCCGGCGCTGGCCGTCATGCACCTGCAGCGGTTGCTTGTCGTCCAGCGGGCGGAAGGCGCAGATAAAGGGCAGGAACACCAGGGGGTATTCCAGGCCCTTGGATTTGTGGATGGTCACCACCCGCACCAGCGCCTCGTCGCTTTCCAGGCGCAGCACCTGCTCCTCGGCGGCCTGGCCATCACCGGCCAGCAGCTCGCCCAGGTGGCGGATCAACGCCAGCTCGCCGTCCAGCTCGGCGGCGGCCTGCTGCAGCAACTCGGCCAGATGCAGCAGGTTGGTCAGCACCCGCTCGCCGTCCTCGCGGCCCATTAGCCGCTGCGGCAGGGCGAAGTCCTGTAGCAACTGACGCAGCATCGGCAGCACGCCCTGCCGCTGCCAGCGCTGGCGATAGTCGCGAAACTGCAGGACCCGGCGCTCCCAGATGCGCTCGTCGAGATTGAGCCGCTCCAGTTCGTCCAGCGCCAGGCCCAGGGTGGCGCTGGCCAGCGCTGCGCGCAGCGGACGGTCCTGGTCCGGTTCGGCGCAGGCACGCAGCCACAGCAGCAGGTCGCGGGCCTCCTGGGCGGCGAACACCGAATCCTTGTCCGACAGGTAGACGCTGCGCACGCCGCGGGCGGCCAGTTCGCCACGGATGGCCTGGGCCTCGTTGAAGTCGCGCACCAACACGGCGATATCGCTGGGGCGCAGCGCGACCAGGCCATCCTCCCCGCTGAAGCCGGCGCGCCCTTGCTGGCCCAGATCCAGCAGGCGCACGATCTCGCCGGCACTGGCGCCGGCCAGGGCATCGAGGTAGGCGCCCTTGGCCAGCGGCTCGTCGCTCGCCAGGTGCCAGAGGCTCAGCGCCGGCTGTGCCTGGCCGTCCAGCGTCCAGGTTTCCTTGCGCCCCTGCGCGCTCACGTCGATAAATGGCAGACCGTCGCGCAGCAGGAAGGCCCCCTCCCCACCCTCGCGCTGTTCGGCGCGTAAAAATACGCCGTTCACCGCCGCCACCATGTCCTCACTGGAGCGGAAGTTCTTCTCCAGGTTGTAGTGGCGCCCGGCGGTGGCACGCCGGGCGCGCAGGTAGGTGTGGATGTCGGCGCCGCGGAAGGAATAGATGGCCTGTTTGGGGTCGCCGATCATGAACAGGCCGCAGTCGTCGCGGTTGGCCTCGACCTGGTAGAGGCTGTCGAAGATGCGGTACTGCAGCGGGTCGGTGTCCTGGAATTCGTCGATCAGCGCCACCGGGAACTGGCGACGGATCACCTCGGCCAGGCGCGGGCCGTTGTCGCCCTGCAGGGCGGCGTCCAGACGGCTGAGCATGTCGTCGAAGCCCATTTCCGCGCGCTGACGCTTCTCCCGGTCGAAACGCTGGCGCACCCAGGCGGCGGCATGGCGCAGTGCGGTTTCGGCCGGATCGCTGAGCGCGGCGAGGCGCTCGGGCAGCACGGCCATGGCCTCCAGGGCGGGGTGCACCGGCGGCTCGCCCTTCCAGGCTTCGGCCAGGCCATCGGGGGTCAAGCGGCTGAAGCCGGTGCCGAGCTCCAGGCGATCCTCCTCGCCGCTCGCCCAGTCGCGCAGCTTGCTCAGCCAGGGGGTGTAGTAGCGCGCCTGGATCTTGCGGGCATCCACCTGCTTGGCGGCGACGGCCGCATCCAGCAGCGCCTGCAACTCGTCGGCCCAGATGCGCCAGGGCGTCTTGAGGGCCTCCAGTTCGCGCTGGCGATCGGCCAGGGCTCGCTCCAGCAGCTCGCCCAGCGGTTGGTCGCCGGACGCGCCCT
>NZ_AVOF01000312.1:0-3826 GCF_000465935.2 Pseudomonas sp. EGD-AK9 | reverse complement strand
CGGACAGCTGGCTGGCGTTGCCGGCGGTGACGCAGCCGCCGTCGACCACCGGCTTGAGCCGACTCAGATCCTCCAGCTGGGTCTGCGGGCGATTGCCTTCGTCCAGGCTCAGGGTCACTTCCTCGTAGCTGACTTCGCCGCTCGCCTTGTCCACCAGCTTCTTGCGCGCCGTCACCGGCACTATCTCCTCGGCGAACAGGCCGGCCGCCTGGGCCGCGGCGGTGCGCCGCTGCGATTCGAGGGCATAGGCATCCTGCGCCTCGCGGCTGATGCCGTAGCGCTTGGCCACTCGTTCGGCGGTGTGCAGCATGGGCATGTAGGCGTGCTCGGCGTGGCGGGTGACATTGGCGTCGGCATCCGCGGCGGCCCATTGCATATGCGGGTTCTGCACCAGGCTGATCTGCTCCTGGCCGGCGCCCAGGGCGATCTGCATGCCGTCGACCATGATCTGCTTGGCGGCGATGGACACGGCCATCAGGCCGGAGGCGCACTGGCGGTCGATGGTCTGCCCGCTGACCGTCAGCGGCAGCCCGGCGGCCAGCAGGGACAGGCGCGCCAGGTTGGTGGAGGCGCTACCGCCCTGCATCGCCGTGCCCATCACCACATCGTCGATAGCCGCCGGGTCGATCCCCGCGCGCTGCACGGCCGCCTGGATGGCGATGGCGCTCATGCTGGGCGCTTTGAGGTCGTTGAATGCGCCGCGAAAGGCCTTGGCTATCGGCGTGCGCGCGGTGGAAAGGATTACGGCATCTTGCATGGTCAACTCCTGGCTGATCGCTGGCGTCGCGGAGGGAAATGGAGGCGAGACCGCCAAGCGGGCCGGCCCTGAAGGCCGGACAGCGGGGCCGGCGAGCTACACCGCCTGGCCGATGTCGCTGAGCCCGGCTCATCGCACCCTAGTGACCCGGCGACTATTTGAGAAATGACATGTCGTGATGCCAGGTATTCGCTCGCTGAATTGATGCGCCGGCTTGATCCGCCCAGCTCAACGGCCGGCAGGCTTCTCGCAGCGCTCGCGGACGCGCTGTCAGGCGGCCCCGAAGCACTGCTGGATAATTTGCAGGATGGCCGCCTGATTACGACTTATCGCTTCTATTTAACTGATTTTTAGCGGCCATTTTCCCAGTCAGGGTGATCGGCGCTACTGACGCCGCGACCAGCACAATTTGAATGCCGGCGGCAGGCCGGAGCTATAGACTCCTGCCAAACAACAACAACGCCTGCGTGAACGCCTGCATGAAAATTCAACCTCTACCGCCCCTGAATAGCCTGGTGGCATTCGAGTCCGCCGCCCGGCATCTGAGCTTTACCCTGGCCGCCAAAGAGCTGAACGTCACCCAGGGGGCGATCAGTCGACAGGTGCGCCTGCTTGAGGATTACCTCGGCAAGACCCTGTTCGAGCGCACCACCCGCGAGATCAACCTCAGCCCCACCGGCAGCCAGTACTACGAAACGGTGCGCGAGGCCTTGCTGCAGCTGGCCCACGCCACGGGCGAAATCCGTCACTGGCGCGGCGCCCAGCAGGTGACGGTGGTCACCAGCACGGCGATGGCGTCGCTCTGGCTGTTGCCCAGGGTCGCTGAGTTCCAGCGCGACAACGAGGAGGTCGATCTGCGCATCATCGCCTACGACCATGTCAGGGACTTTTCCCGGCTCGATTGCGACCTGGCGCTCTATTACTGCCGCACGCCGCCGAAGAACATGCAGGTGACGTCGCTGTTCGCCGAGGAGGTGTTCCCGGTGTGCAGCCCGGGCTATCTCGCCAAGCATCCGGAGCTCACCGGGCTGGCGCAGTTGGCCGCCGGCACCTGGCTGTGGCTGGAAGACCCGCAGCGCGACTGGATCAGCTGGCCGGAATGGTTTCAGCGACTGGGCCACAAGGCACGGAACCCCAGGCACAGGATCAACATCAACAGCTACTCGATGCTGATCCAGTCGGCGCTGAGCGGGCAGGGCATTGCGCTGGCCTGGTCGAACCTGGTCGACAATCACCTGCAGACCGGCGCGCTGGTGCGGCCCATCGAGGACGTGCTGCGCACCGAGGCGCAATTCTGCCTGCTCGAGCCGCTTGGTCGCGGCAGCAGCCGGCAGAGCGTCAAGCGTTTTCGCAGCTGGCTGATGGAGCAGGTAGCCGGCCAGGCGAACGGCGAAGCAAGCCCCCCCTGAAGCGACGCGGCCGCTTAGGTCGCGCGATAGCCTACGCCCGCTCGTCGGGCCATGCTTTGTCATAAACCGCTTATCTTCACGCATGGGGAGCTACCGTCCCGTGCTGCCTGCGGCCGCTCTGCATTGACGCATTAATGAGTAATAGTCATAAATGCGGCGGTAAAAAATCGTTTGTCGAACAATCCCCCGCTTTCCGAAACTGGCCGCCAACGGACAAGGCCAGCGCGCCTGCCGATCACCACCACCGTGCCTTGCAGGGGATAACAACAATGACTCAAGCCACTTCTCAGCAGATCCCAGTGCATCAGCTGGAAACCGTTCTCGCGCCGATCCACGAGGCCACCGGCCTGTCCAACGCGTTCTACACCGATCAGAAGCTGTTCGAGCTCGAGCGCGACCAGATCATGGGCAAGACCTGGGCCTGCGTCGGTTTTGCCAGCGACCTGAGCCAGAACGGCTCGGTCAAGCCGGTCGACTTCATGGGCCTGCCGCTGCTGCTGATGCGCAACCGCGACGGCCTGGTACAGGTGTTCCACAACGTCTGCAGCCACCGCGGCATGAAGCTGGTGGAGGAAGAGGGCACTGTGCAGGGCGTGATCCGCTGCCCCTACCACTCCTGGACCTACGACCTCAACGGCGGCCTCAAGGGCACCCCGCACGTCGGCGGCATCGACAAGCACAAGGACGAGCGCTTCGCCTGCGAAAAGCACGGCCTCAAGGCCATCCGCAGCGCCATCTGGATGGACATGGTGTTCGTCAACCTGTCCGGCGACGCGCAGCCGCTGGAAGAGATGCTGGCGCCGCTGACCGCGCGCTGGAGCCAGTTCCTCGGCGACGACGGCATGGGCCTGATGCGCCGCCGCGCCAACATGGACGCCACCACCCTGGACATCGCCTGCAACTGGAAACTGGCAGTGGAGAACTACTGCGAGGCGTACCACCTGCCGTGGGTGCACCCGAGTCTGAACAGCTACTCGCGCCTGGAGGATCACTACAACATCCTGTTCGACGAGCAGTTCGCCGGCCAGGGCAGCTACGCGTACAACCTCTCCGACGTCGCCGGCACCCACCTGCCGCAGTTCCCCAGCTGGCCGCAGGATCGCCTGCGCAACGCCGAGTACGTGGCCTTCTTCCCCAACGTGCTGCTCGGTATCCAGGCCGACCACGCCTTCGCCATGCAGCTGGAACCGGTCGCACCGGGGCGCACCATCGAGCACCTGCGCCTGTTCTACGTCGGCGACGAGGCGCTGGGCGACGAATACGCCGCCTGCCGCAACGCCATCCTGGAGTCGTGGAAGGTGGTGTTCGCCGAGGACATCGCCTCGGTCGAAGGCATGCAGAAGGGCCGTCACTCGCCCGGCTACGGCGGCGGCGCGTTCTCCCCGGAGATGGACATCCCGACTCACTACTTCCACCAGTGGGCCGCGCGCAAGCTGCTGGCCATCGCCCAGAACGCCTGAGGAGCTCGCCATGTTTCCGATTGCCGAACACTGGCTGAACTACATCGACGGTGAATGGGTGGACAGTGCCCAGCACCTGCAGGTGAGCAATCCCGGTACCGCCGAGCCGGTGGCGACCATCGCCCAGGCCTCGCGTGAGGACGCCGAGCACGCCCTGCTGGCGGCGCGGCGTTGCGTCGACAGCGGTGAGCTGACCCGCG
>NZ_AVOF01000311.1:0-3828 GCF_000465935.2 Pseudomonas sp. EGD-AK9 | reverse complement strand
GGCTACGGCTACTACGCCGACAAGCAGGAAGCCGAACTGCGCCAGCAGATGCAGGGCACCGGCGTCGAGGTGCAGCGTCAGGGCGACGTGATCCAGCTGATCATGCCCGGCAACATCACCTTCGCCACCGATTCGGCGGAGATCGCCAGCAGCTTCTACGCGCCGCTGAACAACCTGGCCAACTCCTTCCGCCAGTACAACCAGAACAGCATCGAAGTGGTCGGCCACACCGACAGCACCGGCGCACACAGCTACAACATGGGCCTGTCGCAGCGTCGCGCGCAGAGCGTGGCCAGCTACCTGCTGGCCCAGGGCGTCGACGGCAGCCGGGTCAGCACCCGCGGCATGGGCCCGGACCAGCCGGTGGCGAGCAACGCCACGGCTGAGGGCCGCGCGCAGAACCGTCGCGTCGAGGTGACCCTGCGGCCGCTGCCGGGCGTGCAGTAACGCCCGCGGATTTGGTCTGGGTCGCAGCCTGCGTGCCGGGCGGCTGGTAAGCTGGCGCGGAACTTCGTCCCGCCGTGGCGGCTCGAAGGCTCCGGCATGCTGCCGACACCAGAACCAATCCTAAGGAAGTCCCTATGAAGACCAGGCGTAATCTGATCGCGGCCACCGCGGTCATGGCCTTGCTGGCCGGCTGTACCACCAACCCCTACACCGGCGAGCAGCAGGCCGGCAAGGCCGGCATCTACGGCG
Source organism: Pseudomonas sp. EGD-AK9 (assembly GCF_000465935.2). Taxonomy (NCBI): domain Bacteria; kingdom Pseudomonadati; phylum Pseudomonadota; class Gammaproteobacteria; order Pseudomonadales; family Pseudomonadaceae; genus Pseudomonas; species Pseudomonas sp. EGD-AK9. The sequence goes on along the minus strand of NZ_AVOF01000311.1, from coordinate 3,132 downwards.
GCATCGGCGCGGTCACCGGGGCGGTGATCGGTGCCGCCACCTCGAGCAAGAAGGACCGCGGCAAGGGCGCGCTGATCGGCGCCGCGGTGGGCGGTGCGGCCGGCGGTGGCTACGGCTACTACGTCGACACCCAGGAAGCCAAGCTGCGCCAGACCCTGCAGGGCACCGGCGTGCAGGTGCAGCGCAACGGCGACGATCTCAAGCTGATCATGCCGGGCAACATCACCTTCGCCAGCAACTCGGCGGATATCTCCAGCAGCTTCTACCCGACCCTCAATTCCCTGGTGCTGGTGTTCAAGGAGTTCGACAAGAACGGCGTGAACATCGTCGGTCACACCGACAGCACCGGCTCGCTGGAGCTCAACCAGAACCTGTCCAACCGCCGTGCCCTGAGCGTGGCCAACTACCTGAGCGCCAACGGCGTGCCGGGCCAGCGCATCTCCTCCTACGGTGCCGGCCCCAGCCAGCCGATCGCCAGCAACGCCAACGAAGCCGGGCGGGCGCAGAACCGCCGCGTCGAGATCAACCTGCGGCCGCTCTGAGCCGCAGTCATGGCGTGACAGAGCCCCCGCTTGCGGGGGCTTTTTTCTGCGCGACCGTCGTGTCTGCCCGGTCGTTGGCGGGCTTGGCGCTCAGCCGCGCAGCTTGCCTGGCCGGCGCGACGGCTTCTCGCCGTTGGGCACGTGCAGGTAGGACATCACGCTTTCGGTCAGCTCGGCGGCCAGCTGCACAGCCTCCTTGTTGCGCGCCATGACCCCCGCCACCAGGGCTTCGATCAGGGCCAGCACGGCGGTGTTGGAGCTGATCAGCACCGGGTGGTCGGCCGGGGCGAACAGGGTGTGGCGGGCGATGCCGGCCAGGGGCGATGCCGGCGAATCGGTGATGGCCAGTACGCCGGCGCCGCGCTCGCGGGCAAAGCGCGCCAGCTGCAGGGTGTCCAGGCTGTAGCGCGGCATGGCGATGGCCAGCAGCACGTCCTGTTCGGTGATGGCGGCCAGGCGGTAGGCGGCGTTCTCGTTGCCGCCTTCCATGCTGATGGCCGTGGCGTCGGCGCAGAAGGGCACCAGGTTGGCGGCGGCCAGGCCGGCCATATAAGCGCTGTTGCCGAAGCCCAGGATGTAGATCTTGCGTGCCTGGATCAGGCCGTCGACAAAGGCGTCGAAGCTGGCCGGGACGTTGTTGGCCCCGGCGGTGGCCAGGTTGCTGCTGGCGATCTGGATCTGTTCGTGCAGGCCGAAGCCGCCGTCCGGGCGGCTCTCCAGCTCGCTGCGCAGCTTGTCCACCGGCGACACCATCTGTTGCAGGGTGCTGACCAGCTCGGCCTTGAGCCCGGTATAGCCGCCCAGGTCGAGGGCCTTGGCCAGGCGGTTGACCGCCGCCGGCGAGGTGGCGGTGGCCACGGCCATCTCCTCGATGTTCAGGGTCGCGGCCTTGAGGGGGTGGCGCAGGATGAATTCGGCCACCTTGCGCAGCGAGGGTTGCAGCGTGGGAATGCGCTCGGCCAGCTTGCGCATCACGGGGGCGGCGTAGACGGTGGCGTTCTTCGCGGAGGTCGGCATGGTGATTCGGCACGGGTGAGTGAGAGGCGGCGCAGGCCGGCGTGAGCGCAGTCTATCCCAGCCGGCCGCGCCAGGTGCACCCGGGCTACTTCAGGCTGCCGGCGAGAAACTGCTGCAGGCGTTCGGAGCGCGGGTTGGCCAGCACCTCTTTCGGGCAGCCGCTTTCCTCCACCCGGCCCTGGTGGAGGAATACCAGCTGGTTGGACACCTCGCGGGCGAAGCCCATCTCGTGGGTCACCACCAGCATGGTGCGGCCTTCGCTGGCCAGATCCTGCATCACCTTGAGCACTTCGCCGACCAGCTCCGGGTCCAGGGCCGAGGTGGGTTCGTCGAACAGCATCACCTCCGGCTCCATGGCCAGGGCGCGGGCGATGGCCACGCGCTGCTGCTCGCCACCACTCATGTGCGCGGGATAGGCGTTCTTGCGATGGGCCACGCCGACCTTGGCCAGGTAATGCTCGGCTTTCTCCAGCGCCTCCTTCCTGCTGATGCCCTGTACCTGCACCGGTGCTTCCATGACGTTGTCCAGGGCGCTCATGTGCGACCACAGGTTGAAGTGCTGAAAGACCATGGCCAAGCGCGAGCGCATGCGCTGCAGCTGCTGGGGATCGCTGGCGTGCAGGTCGCCGGTGACTTTGTGCGGCTTGAGCCGCAGTTCTTCGTCATTGAGCAGGATGCGCCCGCTGTGCGGCCGCTCCAGCAGGTTGATGCAGCGCAGGAAGGTGCTCTTGCCCGAGCCGCTGGAGCCGATGATGCTGGTGACGTCGCCGGCCCTGGCCTTGAGCGAGACGCCCTTGAGCACCTCGTGGTTGCCGTAGCGTTTGTGCAGGTTGTCGATTTCCAGGGTGTACATGATGGGATTCTCTTGTTGTTAGCAGGCTGTTGAAAACTACCTGCGTTGGTAATCCAGCGTTAAAAACGGCCTCACAGCCGTAAGGCTGAACGCGCTTTAGCGCGGCCCCGAAGGGGTGAGCGAAGCGAATCAAATGCTCATTTACAACACGTAAACTCCGCTTTTTCGGCCGTTTTTGCCTTGTCTTACCTGCCTCGCCTACGCTTTCAACAGCCTGCTAGTCGGTCAGCAGGCGGCCCTGGCGGATGGGCTGGGCGCCGGCGACCTTGGCCAGCCACAGGCCGGGCTGGGCGTAGCGCAGGCGTTCGCGGGCGTAGAGCACGCCGCGGGTTTCGGCGAGGATCACGGAATGGCGATCGCTCAGCGGGTCGATCACCTCGAACAGCGCATCGCCGGGCTCGACCCAGGCCCCCAGCGGTTGCAGATAGCTGACCACCCCGGGGTGCGGGGCATAGGCGTACTGCGCGCCGGCAAAGGGGGTGGCCTCGCAGCAGGTCGCCGGCGCCGCCGGCCAGTCGCCGGCGAGCAGGCCCTGGTCGGCGAGAAAGCCGAGGATGCCCTCGGCATCGTCCCGGGCCTGCGGCGCCTCGGTATCGGCCATGCCGCGCAGCTCGATGGTGCTGGCCAGGCAGGCGGCTGGAATGGCGGCGTCGGGGAACTGCGCGGCGAGTTTCAGCCAGGGCCCGGCGCAGGCTTCGTCGAAGGACTGGCCGCCGCTGT
>NZ_AVOF01000310.1:0-3829 GCF_000465935.2 Pseudomonas sp. EGD-AK9 | reverse complement strand
TGCAGGCCCGCGCCCTGGCGCACGCTGGCCGGCGTCGTGCCGTGCAGGCCGAGTTGCTCGGCCGGCTGCGGGGCGCCGTAGAGGTAGCCCTGGAAGTAATGGCAGCCCAGGCGCAGCAGGGCGTCGCGCTGCGCCTGGTTTTCCACGCCTTCGGCTATCACCCGCAGCTCCAGGGCCTGGCCCAGGGCCAGGATGGTGCGCACTATGGCGGTGTCGCTGGCGCTGCCCTGCAGGTCGTGGACGAAGCTGCGGTCGATCTTCAACTGGTCCAGCGGCAGGCGCTTGAGGTAGCTCAGCGAGGAGTAGCCGGTGCCGAAATCGTCCAGCGAGAAGCGCACGCCGTGGGCCTTGAGCTGGCCCATCTTGCCGATCAGCGCCTCGATGTCCTGCACCAGCTGGCTTTCGGTCAGCTCCAGCTCCAGGCGCTGCGGGTCGGCGCCGCTTTCCGTCAGGGCGGCGAGCACGTCGGCGACGAAGTCGGGGTGATGGAACTGGCGTGCGCTGACGTTGATCGCCAGGGTCAGCCCGGTCTGGCGCGGGTCCTGCGCCCAACTGGCCAGTTGGCGGCAGGCGCTGTGCAGAATCCAGCGGCCTATCGGCAGGATCAGCCCACAGCCCTCGGCCAGCGGAATGAACTCGCCCGGTGGCACCAGGCCGCGTTGCGGGTGCTGCCAGCGCACCAGGGCTTCGACGCCGAGCAGTGTGCCGTGCTGGTCGACCTGCGGCTGGTAGTGCAGCAGCAGCTGGCCGTCGGCCAGGGCGCGGCGCAGCTCGTGTTCCAGGGCGGCGCGGGCGGTCAGCGCCTGCTGCATGCGCGGGTCGAAGAAGCGCAGGGTGTTGCGCCCGGCGGCCTTGGCTTCGTACATCGCCAGGTCGGCGTGCTTGAGCAGTTCCTCCGGCCGGTCGTGGGGCTGGGAGAACAGCGCCACGCCGATGCTGGCGCTGCTGTCGTGGCTGTGTCCGGGCAGCTCGAAGGGTTTGGCCAGGGCGCGCAGGAGCTTGTCGGCGACCTGTTCGATGGCGGCGATGGCGGCCTGCGGCTCGGGGTCGAGGTTCTCCAGCATCAGCACGAATTCGTCGCCGCCCAGGCGCGCCAGGCTGTCTTCCTGGCGCAGCTGATCGAGCAGGCGATCGCCGACCTGCTGCAGCAGCAGGTCGCCCATGTCGTGGCCGAGGGTGTCGTTGAGCTGCTTGAAGTTGTCCAGGTCGATGAACAGCAGTGCGCCCTCGCGGCGGTTGCGCGCGCTGCGCGCCAGGGCGAACTGCAGACGTTCGAGCAGCAGGCGGCGGTTGGGCAGGCCGGTCAGCGCGTCGTAATAGGCCAGTTGGTGAATCTGTTCGAGGTTCTTCTTGTGTTCGCTGATGTCGGTGGAGATGCCGCACAGGGCATAGATGCTGCCGTCGGCGGCGCGCAGCGGCAGCTTGACCGAGAGGTAGGTGCGTTCGCGCCGACCGTTGCGGTCGCGGTTGGTTTCCTCGGTTTCCATGCGCTCGCCGGCGAGCACGCGGCGGTCGTTGTCCTGCAGCGCCAGCACGGTCTCGGCGTCGAAGAAGGCGGCGTCGGTCTTGCCGATCACCTGCGCCGGCGGCAGCCCGAACAGCTCGCAGACCTTGCGGTTGGCGTACTGGTAGCGAAATTGCGGGTCCTTGATGTAGATATAGGCCTCGACGCTGTCGAGGATGGTGTTCAGGCGCTCTTCGCTGGCCCTGAGGTGACGGGTCTTGTCCGCCACCTGGCGGCGCAGCAGCAGGCCACCGCCAACGGCCAGCGCCAGCAGCAGGCCGAGCGTCGCCAGGCCCCACCAGAGCAGGGTGGGCACGCGCCAGCGCGCCTGCTCGCCGCCCCAGCGCTGCAGCACCTGGTAGTAGATCGAGTCGGGCGCGTCCTGCCAGACCTGTAGATGCCGGTCGATGGCGCTCAGCAGGTCGGCGTTGCTGCCCTTGCGCGTGGCGTAGAACAGCTGCGCCGGCTGGAACATGATCGGCGTGCCAGTCAGGCGGTAGCTGGGCGCGTTGAAGTCGCCGAACAGATGATTGGCCGCCACCGCATCGGCCTGGCGCGCCACCACCAGCTCGAAGCCCTGGCGCAGGTCGCGCAGCGGAATCATCTGCGCCTGCAGGCCGAAGCTGTACAGCAGGTTCTGCAGGTACTGGTACTGGATCGAACCCTCCAGCGCGGCGATGCGCAGGCCGCGCAGGTCGAGCACGCTGCGCAGCTGCACTTCCTCGTGGCTGTACAGCTGCGACCAGCTGAACAGCGACGGCACGCGGTGGAAATCCAGCACGCGGGCGCGCTCCTCGTTGAAGGCGACGTCCGGCAGCAGGTCGATCTCGCCGTCCTGGGCCAGCTGCAGACACTGCTGCCAGGCGCAGGGCACGGGCTGCAGCTGCCAGCCCTCCTCGCGGGCGATGGCCAGCAGCAGCTCGCCGAGAATGCCCGCGGGCTGGCCCGCATCGTTCTGGAACAGCTTCGGCTCGTTGGCATACAGGCCGACGCGCACCGTGCGGGCCTCGGCCAACAGCGGCCAGGCACCCGCCAGCAGGGCCAGGCACAGGGCGAACGGGCGGAGATGGATGGACGGCGTGGCTGGCTTCATGCGCGAGTCGGCTTCCCTTCGGTGGAGGTCCAACAACCTGAGTTGCAGTATGGCCTGCCGCGGCGAGGATGCGAGCTTGGCAGGCCGTTGAAAAACGTAGGTAGTTTTTCAACGGCCCCTGCTAGTCGGCCCAGCCGCGATAGACATGGGTCATCGGCCGCGGCCCCTTGAGGTAGCCGCTGTCCAGCTGGCGGACATGAAAGCCGCCTGCTTCGATCAGCGCGGGAATGTCGCGGTCCAGGTGGCAGCCGCCGGCCAGCGGTTTCCACCAGGGCGTCAGGCGCTTCTGCCAGCGCAGCACCGGCAGGTCCGGGGCCAGGCCGTGCTCGCCGAACAGCAGGCGACCGCCGGGCTTGAGCACGCGGCGCATCTCGTGCAGGGCCGCCACGGCGTCGGGGATGGTGCACAGGGTGAAGGTGCAGACGATATCGTCGAAGCTGGCGTCCTCGGCCTGGATCTGCCCCAGTTCCAGGGCGATCATTTCCACCGGCACCGCGCAGGCGGCGGCGCGGCTTCTGGCCAGGGCCTGCATCGCGGCGGACGGATCGACGCCGACCACCTTCTCGACGCGCTGCGGATCATAAAACCCCAGGTTGAGGCCGCTGCCGATGCCGATCTCCAGCACCCGTCCGCGCGCCAGGGGCACGAGCTGCGCGCGCACCTTCATCACCTCGCCCATGCCGCAGGCGAAATCGATCAGGTGCGGCAGGATATGGCGCTCGTAAAGGCCCACGGTTCAGGCCTCGTCGGCGTCGTCAGTCTCGTTGTCGCCGCGAAAGGCGGCGAAGCACTTGAGGCTGTGGCTCGCGTCGCTGCCGTCGAGGCGCCAGCTGTCGTCCTCCGCGACGTGCCGGGCGGCCTGCACCGCGGCCAGGGAGAACTGCCACAGGCGGCGCTCGCGACCGTCGATGCAGTGCACCTGCAGCAGTGGCTTGGTCGCGCTGTCGGCGCTGCCGGAGCCGGAGCTGACCTGGGCCAGCAGTTCGGTGTCGAGGTCGAACTGCCAGGCGTGCAGGCCGTCGATCTCCAGCATGTCGGCGTTTTGCAGGGCTTCGATCAGGCTTGTCGGTTGCATTGCTTCGTCCACGGCGTCAGCGCCCCAGGCGGCGCAGGTCGGAGGACTCTATCACGCGCACGCCGTGCTCTTCCTCCAGGGCCAGGCGCCACAGCGCGCGGGCCAGGGCGCAGGCCTCGATGCCGCGGTACTTGCCCGGCAGCCAGCGCAGCAGCGG
>NZ_AVOF01000309.1:0-3840 GCF_000465935.2 Pseudomonas sp. EGD-AK9 | reverse complement strand
GCCTGGCTGCTGCCGCGCGGCGCCTGGCCGCGACGGTTCTGGCCCTGCTGCTGCGGCTTGCTCTTGTGCTCCTTGCCGCTGTCCTTGCCCTTGTCCTTGCGGCCGACGCCATGGCGCTCGCCCTTGGGCTTGTCGCCGCCCTGGGCGTTCTGCGCCTTGGGCTGCTTCTGCCCGCGCGGCTGGCGCGGTTCGCGGGTTTCCGGGCGCTCGGCCTCGACGGTGCTGGCATCGAAGCCCATCAGGTCGCCGTCGGGGATCTTCTGCTTGGTCATCCGCTCGATGCTCTTGAGCAGCTTCTCCTCGTCCGGCGCCACCAGCGAGATCGCCTCGCCGCTACGCCCGGCGCGGCCGGTGCGGCCGATGCGGTGCACGTAATCTTCCTCGACGTTGGGCAGCTCGAAGTTGACCACGTGCGGCAGTTGGTCGATATCCAGGCCGCGGGCGGCGATATCGGTGGCCACCAGGATGCGCACCTGGTTGGCCTTGAAGTCGGCCAGGGCCTTGGTGCGCGCGTTCTGGCTCTTGTTGCCGTGGATCGCGGCGGCCGGCAGGCCGTGCTTGTCGAGGTACTCGGCCAGGCGGTTGGCGCCGTGCTTGGTGCGGGTGAACACCAGCACCTGTTCCCAGGCGCCCTGGGTGATCAGGTGGGCGAGCAGGGCGCGCTTGTGGCTGGAGGGCAGATGGAACACGCGCTGTTCGATACGCTCGACCGTGGTGTTCGGCGGCGTCACCTCGATGCGCTCGGGGTTGTGCAGCAGCTTGCCGGCCAGGTCGGTGATGTCCTTGGAGAAGGTCGCCGAGAACAGCAGGTTCTGGCGCTGCGCCGGCAGCTTGGCCAGCACCTTCTTCACGTCGTGGATGAAGCCCATGTCGAGCATGCGGTCGGCTTCGTCGAGCACGAGGATTTCGACATGAGACAGGTCGATGGCTTTCTGATTGGCCAGGTCGAGCAGGCGACCGGGGCAGGCCACCAGCACGTCGACACCCTTGGCCAGGGCCTGGACCTGCGGGTTCATGCCAACGCCGCCGAAGATGCAGGCGCTGACGAATTTCAAATCGCGGGCATAGACCTTGAAGCTGTCATGCACCTGGGCGGCCAGTTCGCGAGTGGGGGTCAGCACCAGCACGCGCGGTTGTTTCGGGCCGTGACGTTGTTCGCGATCCGGATGACCGCCTGGAAACAGGCGTTCGAGGATCGGCAGGGCGAAACCGCCCGTCTTACCTGTACCCGTCTGGGCCGCCACCATGAGATCGCGACCTTGCAACACGGCGGGAATGGCCCGCTGTTGCACCGGAGTGGGCTGGGTGTAGCCGGCGGACTCGACCGCACGGACTAGAGCCTCGGAGAGACCGAGGGAGGCAAAGGACATGAGCAATCCTGTACTAAGTGAGGGCGTGGCCCTGGGGGTGTAGAGCCTGGCTTGAATCACGCGTGGGAAGCATGATCCCGTCCGGTACTGCTGGCCTCTGGGGGGCTAGCATCCGGGCGCAAGCCTGGCGGGAAGGCCCGAGTATAACAGAGCGAGCGGTTTGCGTAGTCACCAGCCTGTCGGTTGGTTCACGGCCTGGATGGTGTGGGGGCGGCGTAACGTGCCTGCAGGCGGGCGTAGGCGGGCTCGCGCTTGAAGCGGCGCAGTTCGCCGGCGAACTCGGCGGCCAGACGCTGCAGCGCCGGGTCGCGGCGCAGGGCCAGGTACAGGCGGTCGTGGCCGATGGGCTTGCGGTGGTAGTCGACCTGCTCCTGCAGGCCCAGCTGGGCGGTCAGGTAGAGGCCGGCGCGGCGGTCGTTGACCACCAGATCGACGCGCTGGCGCACCAGCTTGCCGAGGTTGGCCTCGTGGGTCGGCGCCTCTTCGCGGCTGAACAGCGGCGAGCTGCGAAAGGCCTCGTCGTTGTACCAGTAGCCCGGCGAGATGCCAATCACCAGGTCCTGCAGATCCTCCAGACGCCGGTAGGGATAGGGGCGTTTGCGGGCGAAGAACAGCACCAGCTCGACCTCGCTCAGCGTCTCGTCGACGAACAGCATCTGCGCCTCGCGCTCGGGCAGATGGAAGATGTCGAGGATGCCGTCGGCCTGGCCCTGCTCCAGCGCCAGCAGGCAGCGCTTCCAGGGCATGAACTGCAGCTCCAGCTCGACGCCCAGGCGGCGCAGCACCTCGCGGCTGATCTCGTAGTCGAGGCCGGCGGGCTGGTCGCCCTCCTGGTAGACGTAGGGCGCCCAGGCCTCGGTGACCAGGCGCAGCGTCTCGCCGCGAGCCTCGAAGGCGAGGCCGCACAGCAGGAGAATGGCGAGAATCTGGCGCTGGAATAATGGCATTGCGCCAGATTAACGATTTTGCCGGCGCCGCGAAAGCGCCGGCGGCGCGAGTCAGTCGACCACCCGGTAGCAGGGCTCATAGGCGCTGCCGCCCGGCAGCTTCATCCGGTGCTGCTCGACGAAGGCCTGCAGCAGGCGATCCAGCGGGCGCATGATGCTGGTCTCGCCACGGATCTCGTAGGGGCCGTGCTGCTCGATCAGGCGGATGCCGTTCTCCTTGACGTTGCCGGCGACTATGCCGGAGAAGGCGCGGCGCAGGTTGGCCGCCAGTTCGTGCAGCGGCTGCTGGCGGGTCAGCTTGAGTCCGGCCATGTTGGCGTGGGTCGGTTCGAACGGGCGCTGGAAGCTTTCGTCGATCTTCAGCAGCCAGTTGAAGTGGAAGGCGTCGTTGCGCTCGCGGCGGAACTGGCGCACCGCCTTGATCCCGGCAGCCATCTCGCGGGCCACCTCGGCGGGGTCGTTGAAGATCATCCGATAGCGCTGCTGGGCGGCTTCGCCGAGGGTCTCGCCGATGAACTCGTGCAGCTGCTGCAGATAGGTGGCGGCGGTCTTCGGCCCGGTGATGATCACCGGGAAGGGCAGGTCGCGGTTGTCCGGGTGGGTGAGGATGCCGAGCAGATAGAGCAGCTCTTCGGCGGTGCCGGCGCCGCCGGGGAAGATGATGATGCCGTGGCCGACGCGGACGAAGGCCTCCAGGCGCTTCTCGATGTCCGGCAGGATCACCAGTTCGTTGACGATGGGGTTGGGTGCCTCGGCGGCGATGATCCCCGGCTCGGTCAGGCCCAGATAGCGGCCGCCCAGGTTGCGCTGCTTGGCGTGGCTGATGGTGGCGCCCTTCATCGGCCCCTTCATCACCCCCGGGCCGCAGCCGGTGCAGATGTCCAGGCCGCGCAGGCCCAGCTCGTGGCCGACCTTCTTGGTGTACTTGTACTCGTCGGTGCTGATCGAGTGGCCGCCCCAGCACACCACCATCTTCGGCTCGACGCCGCTGCGCAGGGTGCGCGCATTGCGCAGCAGGTGGAAGACGTAGTCGGTGATGCCTTCGGAGCTGTCCAGGTCGATGCGCTTGTTCTCCAGCTCGCTCTGCGTGTAGACGATGTCGCGCAGGGCGCTGAACAGCATCTCGCGGGTGCTGGCGATCATCTCGCCGTCGACGAAGGCGTCCGCCGGGGCGTTGACCAGTTCCAGGCGGATGCCGCGATCCTGCTGGTGGATATGCACCTCGAAGTCCGGGTAGGCCTCGAGGATGGTCTTGGCGTTGTCGCTGTGCGAGCCGGTGTTGAGGATCGCCAGCGCGCACTGGCGGAACAGGCGGTAGACACTGCCGGAGCCGGTCTCGCGCAGCTGCTGCACTTCGCGCTGCGACAGGGTTTCCAGGCTGCCCTTGGGGCTGACGGAGGCGTTGATTCTCGGGCGTTTCTGCATGGCGGGGCGGTCCTTCGGAAAGCGGGGTGTGGCGCGCAAAGAGCGTCGTGGAGGCGCCGGCGAACGGCGCATCGCCGGCAAGCCGGCGCCCAGCAACG
>NZ_AVOF01000308.1:0-3855 GCF_000465935.2 Pseudomonas sp. EGD-AK9 | reverse complement strand
GGATCAGCAGCGCCCGCCCCTCGCGCAGCGCCTGCCAGGCGTCGGCCGGCTGCGCTGCCGAGGTCCACAGCGGCGCCAGCAGCAGCACCAGCAGCCAGATGCGCATCACAGCCTGACGTTGCCGCGCGGCCCGGCCAGCGCCCAGATGATCAGCCCCAGCACGGGCAGGAAGATGATCAGCAGCACCCAGAGAATCTTGATCCCGGTTTCGGCGCTGCTTTTCACCACGTTGATGATGGCCCAGATATCCAGGGCCAGAATGATCAGGCCGATCAGCCCATTGAGGGTGGAACCCATGACGACACTCCTGTGTGAAGGGTTGCCCTCAGAGGATAGCCACTCAGTCGCCCAGACGCGGAAAACGGCTGGCGATCTGGTCGCCGGTCAGGCTTGGCGCTTCCGCCGTGGCGCTCAGGCGCACCAGCAGCAGGTGCGGCTCCTCACCCAGGTCGAACCAGTGGCGGGTGTCCGCCGGCAGCTCCAGCAGATCGCCGCGCTCGCCCTGCAGCACATAGACGTACTCGCCCAGGTGCAGGCTGAGCTGAGCGAAACCGCCGACGAACAGCCAGGCGCTGGCGGCCGGCTGCGTCTGCTCGTCGAGGTAGCGCGCGCGCAGCTCGAGCTTGCGCGGATGGTTGCGCTCCAGGCTGAGCAGCTCGTGCTGGCGATAGCCGCCCTCGCCGCGCAGATCCTGCAGCCAGGCGCCGCAGGCGGCGTCGAACTCCTGCTCGCTGCAGCCGGGGCGCAGCTTCGCCGGCGGCGGGCACTGGCGATAGCGCACGCCGACCTCGGCCAGGGTGCTGGCGATGTCCTCGGCGTGGGTCAGCACCTTGTTCGGCAGCTGCGGGGAGGTTTGCAGGTGAACGCTCAGGCTGGTCATGGGGATTCTCGCTCGGACTCCGGGGGCAGACGAGTGGCAATGATAACGGCTGCGGCCAGCGCCGCCAGGCTGGCCAGGGCGAAGGTCCAGGCCGGGCCGATGCTGTTCCAGCTGTAGCCGGCATACAGCGCGCCGAGGGCGCCGCCGATGCCGGCCAGGGTGGCGTACAGCGCCTGGCCCTGGCCCTGCTGACCGCCTTCGAAGCTGCGCTGGATGAAGTGGATGCTGGCGGCGTGGAAGGCGCCGAAGGTGGCGGCGTGCATGCACTGCGCCAGCAGCAGGATCGCCAGCTGGTCAGCCAGGTTGCCCAGCAGCAGCCAGCGCACGGCGGTGATCAGGAAGCTGGCCAGCAGCACCACGCGCAGCGAATAGCGCTGCAGCAGCCGCGCCATGACCAGGAACAGCAGAATCTCCGCCACCACGCCCAGGGCCCAGAGCATGCCGATGGTGCCGCGGCCGTAGCCGAGCGCCTCCAGGTGCAGGGTCAAAAAGGTGTAGTAGGGCCCGTTGCTCAGTTGCATCAGCCCGACGCTGGCGTAGAAGGCGAGGATGCCGGGGCGGCGCAGCTGGCGCAGAAAACCGCCCTGCTCGGCGCTGCCGGGTCGCGATAGCGGCTGCGCGTTGGGCACCCAGAAACTGCCGGCGACTATGCCGGCCATGATCAGCACCAGCGCCCAGGGGTAGGCGTCCAGGCTCAGCCACTCGAACAGGCGGCCCAGGCCGACCACCGCGACGATGAAGCCGATGCTGCCCCACAGGCGGATCTGACTGTAGCGCGCGGCCTGCTCGCGCAGGTGGGCCAGGGTGATGACCTCGAACTGCGGCAGCACCGCGTGCCAGAAGAAGGCGTGCGCGGCCATGATCAGCGCCAACCAGGCATAGCTGTGACTGACGAAGATGCCGGCGAAGCACACCAGGGTGCACAGCGCGCCGAGGCGCACGATCAGCAGGCGCTGGCCGCTGTGATCGCCGAGCCAGCCCCACAGATTCGGCGCCAGGCAGCGCATCAGCATGGGGATGGCCACCAGCTCGCCGATGCGCGCCGGCGAGAAGCCCAGGTGGTCGAAGTACAGGGCGAGGAACGGCGCCGTGGCGCCGAGCAGGGCGAAGTAGAAGAAGTAGAAGCCGGACAGGCGCCAGTAAGGCAACGCGGCGATCATGGCCTGGTCTTAGCCCGGGTCGAGCGCAGCAACACCCGGGGCCGCGGTTGTTGGGTATCGCTGCGCTCAACCCAACCTACGCAAGCGGTCACAGCTGCGGCAGCACCGGGGTGGTGACGCGCACCTCGGCGTTCTGCGCGCGATGACGCAGCAGGTGATCCATCAGCACTATGGCCATCATCGCCTCGGCGATGGGGGTGGCGCGAATGCCCACGCAGGGATCGTGGCGCCCCTTGGTGATCACCTCCACCGGGTTGCCGTCGACGTCGATCGAGCGCCCCGGCGTGGTGATGCTGGAGGTGGGCTTGAGCGCCAGATGGGCGACGATCGGTTGGCCGCTGGAAATGCCGCCGAGGATGCCGCCGGCATTGTTCGACAGGAAGCCTTCGGGGGTCAGCTCGTCGCGGTGCTCGGTGCCACGCTGGGCAACGCTGGCGAAGCCGGCGCCGATCTCCACGCCCTTGACCGCGTTGATGCTCATCAGCGCGTGGGCCAGTTCGGCGTCGAGGCGATCGAAGATCGGCTCGCCGAGGCCCGGCATCACGCCTTCGGCGACCACGGTGATCTTGGCGCCCACCGAATCCTGGTCGCGCCGCAGCTGATCCATATAGGCCTCGAGCTCGGGCACCTTGTCCGGGTCGGGGCTGAAGAAGGCGTTCTGCTCGACGCTGTCCCAGGTCTTGAACGGAATCTCGATGGGACCGAGCTGGCTCATATAGCCGCGCACCACGATGCCCTGGGTCGCCAGGTATTTCTTGGCGATGGCGCCGGCGGCCACGCGCATGGCGGTCTCGCGCGCCGAGCTGCGGCCGCCGCCACGGTAGTCGCGGATGCCGTACTTGTGGTGGTAGGTGTAGTCGGCGTGGGCCGGGCGGAACAGATCCTTGATCGCCGAGTAGTCCTTGGACTTCTGGTCGGTGTTGCGGATCAGCAGGCCGATGGCGCAACCGGTGGTCTTGCCCTCGAACACCCCGGAGAGGATCTCCACCACGTCGTCTTCCTGGCGCTGGGTGGTGTGGCGGCTGGTGCCCGGCTTGCGTCGGTCGAGATCGCGCTGCATGTCCTCCAGCGACAGCTCCAGGCCCGGCGGACAACCGTCGACTATGGCGACCAGGGCCGGGCCATGGCTTTCGCCGGCGGTGGTGACGGTGAACAGCTTGCCGTAGGTATTGCCGGACATGGGACGACGCTCCGCGAAATTCAGCCCCGACCTGCCGCTGCGCAGGCCGCTTAACGAGGTGGGCGAGTATACCCGCGGCGACCTTGCAGTTCACCCCGAACCTTGGTCGGCGACCGGCGTCCAATGCCGGTCTGCCACCACCCTGCCCCGATCATGCTGCGAACCCTGCTCTTGTCCCTTGCCCTGATAACCGGCCTGGCCCAGGCCAACACCACCCGACAACTGCCCATCAGCCTGGACACCGACCAGGGCACCCTGTACGGCAGCCTGCTGGTGCCGCAAAGCGACGAGCCGGTGCCGGTGGTGCTGCTGATCGCCGGCTCCGGCCCCACCGACCGCGACGGCAACAACCCCGAGGGCGGCCATAACGACGCGCTGAAGAAGCTGGCGCAGCTGCTGGCGCGCCACGGCATCGCCAGCCTGCGCTACGACAAGCGCGGCGTGGCCGCCAGCCGCGCCGCCACGCCCGACGAACGCGACCTCAGCATCGAGCGCTACGTCGCCGATGCCGAGGCCTGGGGACGCCTGCTCGAGGGCGATCCGCGCTTCGACCGGCTGATCCTGATCGGCCACAGCGAAGGCGCGCTGATCGCCAGCCTGGCCGCCGCGGGCAGCGGCGCCGAGGCGCTGGTATC
>NZ_AVOF01000307.1:0-22125 GCF_000465935.2 Pseudomonas sp. EGD-AK9 | reverse complement strand
AGGCGACGCAGCGCGGCGCGGGTGAACAGCGGCGCGTCGCGGCCGCCGACCGCCAGGCGATGGCCGACATAGGCGTGCAGTTCGTCGCGGGCCAGCGCCTTGAGGTGGTAGCGCGCGGTGATGCGCTGGTTGAGCTGGCGCAGTTCGGGGCGGGCGAGGGTGTCGAGCAGCTCCGGCTGGCCGATCAGGATGATCTGCAGCAGCTTCTGGCTGCTGGTCTCCAGGTTGGTCAGCAGGCGGATCTGTTCGAGCACCTCGAGGCTGAGGTTCTGCGCCTCGTCGATGATCAGCACGGTGTTGACGCCGCGGGCGTGGGCGTCGATCAGATGCGCGTTGAGCGCGTCGATATAACCCTTGATGCGCCGGCCGCTGCGCTGGTAGCCGATCTTCAGCTCGTCGCAGATGGCCTCCAGCAGCTCGATGATCCCGTACTTGGGATTGAGGATGAAGGCCACCTCGGTATTGGCCGGCAGCTGTTCCAGCAGGCAACGGCAGACGGTGGTCTTGCCTGTGCCGACGTCGCCGGTGAGGAGGACGAAGCCGCCGTTGCAGTTGATGCCGTAGATCAGGCTGGCCAGGGCCTCGCGATGCTGCTCGCTGAGATAGAGGTAGCGCGGGTTGGGCGCGATGGTGAACGGCAGGTCGGAAAAACCGAAGTACTGGCTGTACATGGTGTCGATCCTCGCAAGCTACTGTGACTATAGAAGTCCGGACAGCAGTTGCCAGCGGCGGACAAAACCCGCCGAATGGTATGGCCTTTCGTCGGTATCGCGGGCAAATGTCAGGCCTGATCTACACTCCACAAAAGGAGCAGTAACGTTGTGGATAAGTGATAGATAACTGCTGTATCAAGGGCTTAATAGATGTCCGCGATCATGCGTCAAACTTATGACTCGCCCCGCCGCGCGTTGTTGCTCGATCTTTCCGGCGACGATTCCTTGCTGAGCAACCTGCATCTGCCGGACTGGGTACTGGATCGGGTCGGCACCGCGGAGAGTGCCCACGGGCTGCTCAAGTTCCACAGCTACCGGGTGGCCATCGCCCTGCTGCCGGCGCTGAGCGAGGCCCAGTACGAGGAGCTCGAGGCCCTGCTGGACAAGGACGAGCACCTGGCCTGGGTCGCCCTGACCCTGCCGGCGGCCCTGGAGAAGCAGGACTTCCGCCGGCTGATCTACGAACACTTCTACGACTACTTCTCGTTGCCGCTGGGCGAGGCGCAGGAGCACCTCAAGCAGGCCCTCGGCCATCTCGACGGCATGGCGCGCCTGCGCGATCTGGAGCAGGAGCGTCTGGTGGCGGTGGAAGAGTTCCAGATGGTCGGCGGCAGCAAGCAGTTCCTCGCCATCTTCGACCAGATCCGCCGCGTCGCCGGGGTCGAGGCGCCGGTGCTGATCCGCGGCGAGACCGGGGTGGGCAAGGAGATGATCGCCCGCGCCATCCACCAGCGCTCGCCGCAATGCGACGGGCCCTTCGTCGCGGTCAACTGTGGTGCCCTGCCGGAGACGCTGATCCACGCCGAGCTGTTCGGCTACGAAAAGGGCTCCTTCACCGGCGCCTACAAGCGCAAGATCGGCCGGGTCGAGGCGGCGCAGAACGGCACCATCTTCCTCGACGAGATCGGCGACCTGCCGCCGCAGATGCAGGTCTACCTGCTGCGCTTTCTCGAGCAGAAGACCATCGAGCGCCTCGGCGGCAACCAGAGCATCGCGGTCAACGCCCGGGTGATCGCTGCCACCCACGTCAACCTGGAGGAAGCGGTGGCCGAGGGACGCTTTCGCGAAGACCTCTACTACCGGCTCAACGTCCTCAGCATCCTGGTGCCGCGCCTGGCCGACCGCGGCAACGACATCGAGCTGCTGGCGCGCTACTTCCTGCACAAGTTCGGCAAGGAATACGGCAGCAGCTCGCGCGGCTTCACCCGCCAGGCCATCGGCGCCATGCTCAGCCACGGCTGGCCGGGCAACGTGCGCGAGATGATCAACCGCATCCGCCGCGCCCTGGTGATGAGCGAGAACCGTATGATCACTCCGACTGACCTCGGCCTCGAGGAGTGCGAGGCGCTGGACATGGTCATGCCGCTGGAGCAGGCTCGCGCCCACGCCGAGGAACTGGCGGTGCGCAGTTGCTTGAGCCATGCGATGAACAACGTGTCGCAGGCCGCCAAGCTGCTTGGCGTCTCGCGGGTGACCCTCTACCGGATGATGGACAAGTACGGCGTGCGCAGCTAGCCGGCGGCTGTTCACGTGCGAGCGATGCCGGCAGGTCGTCGTGGCTGGACAACCGCCGAGGCGGGCTGTAACGGCGGCTGAACAATTTCCCACTGCCGCACTCGGACAAGTCGGATGCAATGCCCGCAGCATGGGCATTGCGCTTGCCTGGCGCATTCTCTGCATGATTTCTTCTGCCTTGCGGAGAGTTCACCATGCCCCCAGAGGAACGCCGCTTCATTGATCTTCCCCCGCCCGACGACAAGCCCGGCAGCCAGGGGGAGTTTTCGGCCGCGCGCCCGGAGAGCGGCGCGACCCCCTTTCCCTTGTTCAGCGATACTCCCTTCATGAGCTGGCACCTGCTGCACCGCAAGCTGCGCGAACTGGAGCATTTCCACCCCAGCTGCAAACCGGTGATCAAGCTGTGGGACGAAGCCAACGGCGCCTAGGGACGTCCTGATAAAGCCATCTGCCGTCGCTCCCGCGAAGGCGGGAGCCCAGGTAGCAAGGCGATTCTGGATTATTCCCCCTCGGGCCGGCGCAAGCGCTGGTCAGCGATAAAGCTGCTGTCCCGCTTGCGCCCGACTATCTCAGCGTTTCCCTAGGCGCCCCTTCGCCGAGCAGATTTCGTCCGCTCGGCTTTGGTATTTCGGCCGCGTTGTCGGCTCGAGTGGGACAGGGCTTCGAGCGCCCGAGACCTGCCATATCGTACCCCTGTCATGGCCTATGGCCATCCCGCAACTCACTGATAAGCCAGGCTTTTCTTTGTGAGTTGGGTCACATTGTGGCGGCCCAGGCGATAAACGGTAGCCCTTTCATGGCACCCCGGGTTTTGCCCATGCGCGCCTCTGCAACGGGCCTTGCAAGGGTGCCGGGGAAAAGTTCTAGATCATTTTTCAACCAACCAGGGCATCGTTATGCATGAAATGTATAAAAAATGAACAGGCGGGGTGATAGCTTCTGCATCCGTTACAGTTGTACAGAAAATGAACAGTCTTATTCTGGCAACTGTTACAGGATTCACCCCGCTGCAAAGTGCAGTAAACAGTGAGGTTTTCCGATCCGGTCGCTGACGAAACAGTGGCCGGAGCGCTCGAGGGGCTTTAACCGGACGGCTCGCCGTCCTTTGTAATACCGCTTACAGAAAGCTCCTCTCCCGACAAAGGCATAACCAGGGCAACCTGGCGACGCAAAGTTACGGGCCCCACCGGGGCCGCCGGACTGCCGAAGGAGACCCCCCTCACAGGACCGCCGTGAAGAGGAACTTTTCTGAACCCCGTTTCAGGAGAGCCTCATGCGCCCGTCCATGCCTCGCTACGCCTTTGCCCTGGCCATTCTCGCCGCCGGCAGCCTCGCTCACCCCTCAGCCCTGGCAGCTCCCGGCCATGTTCATGCCGAGCAGACGCAGCCGGCGAAGAACGCCCTGGCCGCGCGCCTGGCGGCGAGCACCGGAACCCAGGAGCTGCTGGCGCTGCACAAACGTTGGCAGAACGCATCCGGCGCGGCGCGCGAGCAGCTGCAGCGCCAGCTGCTGGCCAAGGCCGAGGAGCGCCGTGCCCTGCTCGGCGAGCTGGCCGAGCACCACCCGGCCGAGCTGCTGCGCGTGACCATCCCCGAGGACAAGCAGCGCGGCATGCCGGCCGAGGTGCTGGCCAAGCTGGAGCAGCGCCTGGACCTGGAGGGCGAGCTGGAGGTGATCTACGAGGACTACGAGGATAGCGCCAAGCTGCGTCATTTCCTGATCACCTCATTTGGCGAGCGCTTCGAGCTGCGCTTCGCCGAGCGCAACAAGGAATGGCGCAGTGGCCTGGCCGTGCGCGCCCAGGGCTGGCTGCTGGAAAACGGCCAATCAATCGACGGCGTGCAGGGCGATCTGGTGCTCGGTGACGACGAGCAGGGCCTGATGCTGGCCGATGACGGCAGCGGCAGTGGCACCCTGGCCTACGACCTGCCCAACGCCACCGGCGCCCAGCGCACCCTGGCGATTCTGGTGAACTTCCAGGATGCGCCAAGCAACAAACCCTGGACCACCAGCCACGTAAACAGCCTGATATTCGGTACGGTCAACGATTTCTACAAGGAAAACTCCAACCAGCAGACCTGGCTGACCGGCAGCGTCGCAGGCTGGTTTACCCTGCCGCTCAGCAGCACCAGTTGCAACGGTTCGGACATCGCCTATTACGCCAAGCAGGCTGCCCAGGCTGCAGGCTATAACCTGGCCAACTACGACCGCTTCATCTTTGCATTCCCGACCATCAGCGCCTGTGGCTATACCGGCATGGGGCAAGTGGGCGCCTGGCCCTCCAGCAGCTGGATCAACGGCAGCATGACTCTACGCACCGTTGCCCACGAGCTGGGCCACAATCTCGGCTTGCGCCATGCACACGCCATGGACTGCGGCGACACCACCCTGGGCAGCAGCTGCACCACCCATGAATACGGCGACACCCTCGATATCATGGGCTACTCCGGTACCGTCGGTCACTTCAACACCTTCAGCAAGGAGCTGCTCGGCTGGTTGTCCAGCGGCAACCTGGTGAACGTGAACAGCGCCGGCAGCTTCTATGTGCAACCCAACTCCAAGGCTACCAGTGCCACCAAGGTGCTAAAGATTGCCAAGGGCATCGACTCGGCCAGTGGCAAGCCCAGCTATTACTACGTGGACTTCCGCCAACCCACGGGTTTCGATGCCCAACTGACCGACCGTGGCATCGTCATAGCGGACAACGTGTTCAAGGGGGTGACCGTTCGCGAGGCGGTGCCGGACACCCGTCGTGGCTACATGCTGGACATGACGCCGGGCAGCACCACAGTGGATATGCGTGATGCCGCGTTGGTCGGCGGCCGCAGCTTCAGTGACCCTGCTGCGGGAGTGACTATCAGCACCCAGTGGACAGACACTAACCAGGCCTTGGTCAGCGTCGATTTCTCCGGCAGCACCGCGCCGACCTGCAGTCGCAGGGCCCCCAGCGTCAGCATGACCCCGGGCCAGAGCACCTGGCTGGCCGCCGGCAGCAGCTTCGACTACAGCGTCACGGTGACCAACAAGGACAGCAGCGGCTGCTCCAGCAGCAGCTTCAGCCTCGCCGCCGGCAAGCCCAGCGGTTGGAGCACCAGCCTGGCCAGCAGCCTGAGCCTGGCCCCCGGCGCCAGCGCCAGCGTGACCCTGCGCGCCACCTCGCCGAGTACCGCCGCCGACGGCTTCTACAACATCAGCGCCACCGCCAGCGCCAACAGCACCAGCGCCAGCGCCAGCGCCAGCTATGTGGTGGACAACCCGGAGAGCATCGGCAACAGCACGCCGCTGGCCAAGGACGACAGCGTGACGCTGGCCAGCAAGTCGCCGGTGACCATCAACGTGCTGGGCAACGACAGCGATCCGGACGGCGACGCGATCAAGGTGGTGGCCTTCGACCAGGGCAGCAAGGGTTCAGTGACCCTCAACAGCAACGGCACCCTGACCTACAGCCCGGCGAAGAGCTTCAAGAGCGGCGACCAGTTCCGCTACACCATCAGCGACGGCAAGCTCAGCGCCAGCGCCACCGTGTATATCGGCCTGCAGGCCAGCAGCTCGGACGGCGGCAGCACCGGCGGCAAGGGCAACGGCGGCAGGTAGGGACGCCAGGCCCTGGGAGCCAGCCTGCTGGCGATCCTACAGGCGGGAAATAAAAAAGCGCAGGGCCACGCCCTGCGCTTTCTCGTTTCTGCAGCACCCGGGTCATCCCTGGCCCGGATCGTTCGTTCGCTCAGAACGAACTGTCATTGGGCAGATCGCAGCCCAGGTTGTTGTCGATGTCGAGCGCCGTGGCCAGGGCCAGGATGGTTGTCCGGTCCTTGGTGGCCAGGGCGGCGTTGACGTCGGTGATCACCGAGGCGGCCGTCCGGGGGAAGTCCGTATCCGGATGCGCGGCGTTGAGGATCGACGCCACGGCGGCGCGCAGGAGAATCTGCGCGGCGCCGACCAGGTTGTCACCGCCACCGTAGTTCAGCGCCTGCAGCAGGGAGTTGCCGCTCAGCTGATTGTTCAGCACGCCAGCTGGCAGGCTGAACACCGAACCGACTGTCTGGTTCGGGCTGTAGCCGGTGGGTGCCCAGCTGCCCAGGCTGTTCTTCCAGAAGCCGGGTGTGCAGCCTTCACCGCCGGGTGGCGGTACGTTGCAGGTGGCACTGTCCGTCGCGTTGGCCAGGGTCTGGTCAAGTGCGCTGAACCCCTCCACTGTCGCGGTGTTGGTATGGTCGCCTGCGGTGGCTGGGGTGTAGCTGTCGTTGATCACTTCAGACTCACCCGGATTGAGGGTGCCGATTGGGTACGGATCCAGCTGTTTGTCATCCACGACTTCGACGTCGACCAACTGCACGGTGCCGTTGTTGGTGACGGTGATGCTGTAGTGGATCGGCTGGCCGAAGGCCGTTGCATCGGTGCATACCTTCTCGATGGCGATCGAGGGCTCAACGTCCAAGGCGCATTCAGCCTGCGGGTCGTCCGTGACATCCGTAACGAGTTCCCCGCTGAGTGCCGCGGTACCGCTGGCTTCGGCGGAGTCGGTCACGGATGCTGCGAAGGGCACACTGTGATCGACGGTTCCAGTCGCCGACTCGCCCGGCAGCAGTTCGCTCTTGTCGAGCGTTACGGACACTCCCAAGGTGGTGTCGGTCGCCGAGACGTTCGTCAGCTTGACGTTGCCGGTGTTGGTCACGGTGACAAGGAAGGTCGCGTCTATGCCGTTGGCGTCTTCGTTCAGTTGCTGGGATTCGCAAAGCTTGGCCACCTCGATCGACGGATCGATCGGCGGTGGTGGGCACTCGGCGGTGTCCTGGTCGCTGACGGTCGTGCCATTGCGCTTGCCAGTCACGGTCACGGTATCGGTCAGCGGATCGCTTAGCGAAGTGGTGACGTACTCGCCGGTGTAGGGCTCCGAGGCTCCGGGAGCCAGTTCGGCTATGGTATGGATGGTCTCGTCGTCACTCGGGTCGGGGGTTCCCATGTCGTCTTTGACCACGATGTCGAACAGCGTCAGGGCGCCGGTATTGGTGACTACACCGCCAAAGCTGACCTTGATCTGGTCGAAGGTTTCGTCGTCCAGAGCGGCCTCGCACTCCTTGGTCACCTCAATGGCGCAGACGTCGAAGTTGCCCAGCACGAAGTCCTTCAGTTGCGCGGTCTCCGAACGCGAGGAGCGGGTTTCGGCGAGGAAGCTGCTGAAGCAGGGCACATTGCCGCCCAGCAGGGCGCTGACGTTGACGCCGCCCTCGAAGAAGCTCTCCGCGGGCAGGCGGTTCTTGTTGCCCAGCTTGGGCGCATAGGGCCAGGCCGGCAGCGGCAGATCCGCCGTGTTGGTAGTGGCGCAGGCCAGCTTGTTGCCGCTGCCGTCGCACTTGGCGCTGGTCGAACTGAACAGCAGGCTCAGGTTGTCGGCGACCACATTGCCCTGGCCGAGCGGGTCCCACTCGTAGACCTTGATCTCCGGTACGGCGTTGGAACCTTGCGGGTACTCCACCAGGACCATCAGGTCGCCGCGCTTGCCATTGGCGTCGTCGCGACCGGCGTGCTGGCCGACGAAGGTGCCGTTGGGGTTAAGACCCACGTCGTTCTGGAAGAACCAGAAGGCGGCATGGGCGTCGCCGTTGTTGGCGAAGCGATCCAGGCCGAAGTAGATGATCATGTCGCCGGCCTTGTGCAGCACTTCGCCGCCGTGGCTGACGTCGCCGGGGTTGATATAGGCCGCGGCATAGGCGTTGGTGATGTCGTCCTTGTCCGGCACGCTACCGTTGGTGTGCCGCCAGTTGGGGATGTCGAGGATGTCCTTCGACCCGCCGCCGGTGAAGATGGTCAGCGGTGCAGGGTCGGCGAGGATCGTGGTGAAGGCGACCGAACTGCCGGGCGGATTGCTGTACAGCCCGCCCCAGTCGTCGCCGCCACCGGCGGCGTCGACGGTGTTGGCGTCCAGCTCGAACAGCCCCGGTGGATTGCCGTCCACGGCGTTGACCACCGTCGACGTCATGCCGCCCACCAGCACCGCGCCGAGCGTGAACCTCAGCAGCGTTTGCCATGAGTTGAGTGTGTGCATTTTCTTGCTCCCAGGCGTTGCCCGGCTGCCCTTGCCGGTGGCGAACACCGCTCCCGATCGCCGCTGGCGCGAGTCCCTGTACGCGCACGGCCCTGGGCCACCGCGGCCCTACGGCAATCCGGCATTGCTTCCACTGGTTCCCGCTCGCACCCGACTGCCTACTACCCGATGAACAGGAACCGCCCGAAGGCCCAGAGGTCTTCTCGCCGTCACTACAAACAATTACCGTGCCATATGAGTAAGTTATTGAATTAAAAAGAATTAACTCTCAAGTCTGGGCGCGCGCGGACAGCTTGTGAAACATCCTTGGGGATAGTCGGCGCAGGCTGTCCAAGCTTTGAAACAGCAGTGGCCGGTAGGCCGCCCCGGACCGCCGCGAGGCCCCGTGCTGACTGGGCTGGACCGCTTATCGGGGCGGTGCTGCGATGTTCAGGAAGCGATACAAGACGGTTCAGGCAAGCGAAAGGGGCGCCGAGGCGCCCCTTCTGTCGGGTGATAAAGGCCCCTTACTGCCGGGGCCATCCAGTGGTAGGTCAATTGGTGTCCGGCACCGGGCACAGCGGGCAGTCGGCGGTGGCCGTTGGAGCAGGGAATACAGCTTGCTCCGAGAAGACGCCAGAGCCTGTCGCAGTCGCGGTATTGCTGAACACCAGATCGCTATTGCTCAGCTCGAAGATGCCGCCTTCCGCCAGATCGAGATCCGGGCGGTAGGTCTGCTCGAAGGTCACGAACTCGCCGTACTTCAGCTCTCCGGTGCAACTGGTGATTGCCGAGCAGTCGAATGCCGGGGTTTGGCCAGCCGTCTGCACCAACTGCTGCACCTCGTCATCGCTGACGGTCACGGTCAGGGGCTCGCCTACTCCGCCCTGGCCGACGTTCTCGACCCGGATCACGTTGCTGACTTCGACCACCAGCACACCGTTCACCAGTTTCAGCTGGACGCCGTTACCCTCCGGCTCGCACTCCTTGGTGATTGCCAGTCCTTGCACCAGCTCGGGTTCGCAGCCATTCACCGATGCGGTGTCGGAAGTAACGGTCTCGCCGTCGAAGACATTGACGCCCGTGGCGTAGATGTCGTTCTC
Organism: Pseudomonas sp. EGD-AK9; assembly: GCF_000465935.2. Taxonomy (NCBI): domain Bacteria; kingdom Pseudomonadati; phylum Pseudomonadota; class Gammaproteobacteria; order Pseudomonadales; family Pseudomonadaceae; genus Pseudomonas; species Pseudomonas sp. EGD-AK9. The sequence goes on along the minus strand of NZ_AVOF01000307.1, from coordinate 12,768 downwards.
GTGAGTGAAGCCAGGGTCGCTGAATTCGTACTCGTAGGCCAATTGCACGCCGGGTTGCAGGCTGTCCGTATCAAAGTCGAAGGCAATCTCGTTAGCGTCGACCTTGCCGTCGGAGTTCGCATCCACCACGACCATGAAGAGAGCCGTATTCAGCACGTTGTCGATCAGGCTCAGGCTGGTCAGCTTGACGTTACCGGTGTTCTTCACAGTGCCCTCGATGGTGCGATCTATCGTCTCCGCATCCCCACTAAGCTGGCCCGAGCAGAGCTTGGTGACTAGAAGCCCCGGCTCGCCGGTGGGCGGGCACTCCGCCGAAGTGGCGGTTTCCGTGTCGATCAGCGCGCCGGTACCGGGGTCGTAGAAGCGCATGGTCACGGTGTCGACGAACTCGGTGGTCTCGTCGAACTCGGTCAGGCTGTACTTGCCCTCGTAGACCACGGTCTGGCCGCCGCCGAGGTTGAAGCTGGCAATGGCGCCCAGGGTCAGGCCGGCGATTTCGTCTTCGCCAACACAGCGGCCATCGGGTGTACTGCCGTCGCTGCCATCGACGCAGACCTTGGTGAACATCGAATTGGCCTGGTCATCCTCCAGCTCGATATCCAGCGGCAGGCCGCCGGTGTTGCTCACCTCGCCCCAGAATTCCACCTCGACCATGTCGCCGGTCGTGGTGATCTTGGCCTCGCAGGACTTGCTGACGTTGGCGCCGCAGGCATCGAAGCCGCCGAAGGCGAAGTCTTCCAGGCTGGCGGTTTCCGAACGGGAGGAGCGGGTCTCGGCGAGGAAGGAGCTGATGCAGGGAGTGCTGCCGAGGATGCCGGTCAGGTTGATGCCGCCCTCGAAGAAGGTCTGGGTCGGCATCACGCTGTTGGCGTTGCCGCCCTTGGGCGTGTAGTCCCAGGGCGGGTTGGGCAGGGTGACCAGGTTGACCTTGGCGCAAGCCAGCTTGCCGAGCCCGTCGGCGTTGTTGCACTCGGCCTGGCTGGCGGTGAAGCGCAGCGACAGGTTGGGGGCGATGTTGGGGCCGCGCACCTGGTTCGGGTCCCACTCGTAGACCTTGATCTCGGGAGTGGCCCCGGAGGCCTGCGGGTATTCCACCAGCACCAGCACGTCGCCGGGTTCGGTGGCGGTGGCGGCCACGTGGTTGCCGCTGAACTGGCCTTGGCCGTTCACGTCGCCGATGCCGACCGCCGGGTCCTGGAAGAACCAGAAGCCGCCGAAGGTGTCGCCGCTGTTGGCGAAGCGGTCCATGCCGAAGTAGACGATCAGGTCGCCCTGCTCATGCAGCACCACCGAGCCGGCGGTGGCGCAGTCCACCACCGTGTTGTTGCTGGCGCTGGTGACGCAGACATCGGCCGGCGCGGTATAGGCGGCGGCGTAGGCGTTGGTGATGTTGCTCTTGTCGGAGACGCTGCCCTGCTTGTACCACCACTCGGAGACGTCGTTGACGTCCTTGGAGCCGCCCTTCCAGAAGATGGTCTGCGGCGCCGGGTCGGGCAGCACGCCGGTGAAGGTGATCATATTGGCCGGTGTGGCGCCGCTGTGCAGGGCGTCCCAATCGGTGGGCGGGCCGGCGGGGTTGTCGGCGGTGTTGCCCTCGAGTTCGAACAGCTTGAGGTCGTGGGTGCCGATGCCGTCCACCGCATTGACCGATGCCGTGGTGGTGATGCCACCGATCAGCAGGGCGCTGAGCAGACAGCGTGGCAGCGCGTTGCGTAGCCTGTTGTTGTGCATGATTGAGCCTCCATGTCCCACCGCCGATGGCGTCTGGCGCGGGACGGAGTGGTTCGCCGCGCGAAATTGCCGTGGCGAGGTACCTGTCTTAGGTGGGGCCCCTCGAGAGACTGCTGAAGATTGCTTGCTCGCCCTAGCGGAACCCGGGTCCGGAGTACGCCTCGATCTCCTCGCTTGGGTGGTTATCAATTAGCGTGCCAGTGAGTTAACCGATTGTTTTCAAAGAAAATATTGCCATGGATGGATACTGGCAATGCAATGCCAGTGAAACAGCGGCGGGCTGTTGCGAGGAAAACTGTTCAGTTGCTGTGACAGCCATTGGCGAGCGTCGCGGACATGGGGCGAGAGGCCGCCGGAACGGGAGGTGGGCTGTTTATCCGGCGTAACAGGGGGCATTTGCTCAGAGAGCGGCGCCGAACCTAGCAGCGCATTTATTCGCGTTGGGGGAACCCGCGCTGGCGAGTGTCGCGAATAAATGCGCTCCTCCAGGGGCGCCAACCTATTCGGCGCAGTCGCCCCGGGACGCGCGGCACCGTCGCTCAGAGTTCGCTGGGGCGGGTCTGCCAGGCGTCCTGCGGCAGGCTGATGCCCTTGAGCTTGTCGCGGTATTCCTGGGTCACGTCGCGCGCCTCGTCGAGGGTGGAGACCACGCTGGGGGTGATCATCACCACCAGCTCGGTACGGCTCATGGACTTGCCCTGGCTGCCGAAAATCCAGCCGAGCACCGGCACGTTGCGCAGGTAGGGCAGGCCCTGGGCGTCGCGGCCGTTGTTCTCGCGGATCAGCCCGCCGAGTACCAGGGTCTCGCCGCTGAGCACGCTGACGTTGGTGTTGATGCGGCGCTGGGTGATGGTCGGCGAGTCGATGCCCGAGGTGGTGGTGGGCTTGACGTCGTTGACCTCCTGGGTGATCTCCAGGGCGATCATGCCGCCGGTATTGATCCGTGGCTTGACCTCCAGCAGCACGCCGGTGTCCTGGTACTGGATGGTGCTGGTGACCAGCGCCGAGGGGTCGCCGGGCTGGTTGACCACGCCGCTGGTGTTGGTGGTTTCCGACGTGCGGATGGGCACTTGGTCGCCGACGCGGATGGTCGCGGTGCGGTTGTCCTGCACCATCAGGGTCGGCGAGGAGATCACGTTGACCTTCGAGTCGGTGGCGAGGAAATCCAGCAGCACGCGCGCCTCGCCGGCGTCGACCAGGCTGATCGAACCGGTCGGCGCCGGGTTGGTCGGCGAGGTCAGCGGCAGCTGGCCGAGCACCCCGCGCAGGGTCTTGCCGCCGATCGAGCCCTTGAAGTACCACTGCAGGCCGTAGCGCAGCTCATCCTCCAGCGCCACCTCGACTATGGTGGCCTCCACCAGCACCTGCAGCGGCAGCACGTCGAGCTTGCGGATCACTTTGATCAGCTTCTCGTAGTCGCCGGGGGTGGCCAGCACCAGCAGGGCATTGTTGTCCTCGTCGGCGATCACGCTGACCGCGCCGACGTCGAGGTTGCTGGCCTCCACGCCGAGGGCCGCCAGGCTGGGGTCGAGCGGCGGCGCCGCAGGTGTCTCGCCGTCTGCGGCCGGCGGCGGGGTACGCACCGGCAACGATAGGCCCTCGTCGTCCGGGCGACTCTGGCGCTGGCCCTCGAGCAGGGCGTTGAGCACCTCGGCCAGGCGCGGCGCCTTGCCGTTCTGCAACTGGTAGACGAACATGCTGGTGCCCTGCGCGCCCTCGGCGCGATCGAGGCGCTGGATCCAGGCATTGGCGTCCTCCAGGTACCTGGCCTGTGGGGTGATCACCATCAGCGCGTTGAGCCGCTCGATCGGCAGGAAGCGCACCATGCCGGCCAGCGGGCCGTTGGCGGTATCGCCGAAGATGGCGTCTAGCTCGCCGAGTAGCACCCGGGCGTCCACTTGCTGCATGCGGAACAGGCCCACCGACATGCCGCGCAGCTGGTCGACGTCGAACACCCGCACGGTATGGCGGATGTTGTTCAGCTCCTGCTGGGTGCCGGCCACCAGCAGCAGGTTGCGCGCCTCGTCCACCTGCAGCAGGCCCTTGGTCGGCTTGAGCGGTTCGAGGATCTTGTGCATCTCCGCCGCGGCGATATAGCGCAGCGGCACCACCAGCAACTGGTAGCCGCGCTGCCCCAGCGGCGTCTGGCGCGGGATCAGGGCGCCGGCGGGCGCGGCGTCCAGCGGCACCACCTCGTAGATGTCGTGGTTGCGCACCAGCACCGCGCCGTTGAGCTGCAGCATGGTCTCCAGGGTCGGCAGCAGGTCGTCGCGCTGCAACGGTCGGCTGGTCTGCAGGCTGACGGTGCCGGTGACGTTCTTGTCCAGCACGTAATTGACCTTGAGCAGTTCGCCGAGAATGATCTTGACCACCTCGGCGATCTCGATGTCCTGGAAGTTCAGGGTGATGTCGCCCTCGGCTTGCGGCGGCGACTCCAGCGCCGGGCGCAGGTCGATCAGGTTGCCGGAGCCGCGGTACAGCTCGCTGCTTGCCGCCGCGCGCGGCGCGCCGCCGGTACCGTCGGCGTCGAAACGCTCCTCCACCTCGGGCTTGACCGCCGGCGTACCGAGCCGGCTCTGGCGTTCCGGGCGCGGTGTCGCCTGTTCGGGCGGCGTCTTCGCCCAGGGCCGGTCGAAGGTGGCGCGGTCGCCGCCCGGTACCACCGTGCAGGCGCCCAATAGCAGGCAGGTGGCCAAGGACCAGGGGCCGAAGCGTGTCGCAGGATTCATCGCGTACTCCTTGTCACCCTTGCTCGGGGACGGGTTCGCCATTGCTGTCGGTGGCGGTGGGCGCCGCTTCGGCGGGCGCGGCGGGTGCCGCCCGTGGAGCTGCTGGCGCATCCGCTGCAGGAGGGGGGGCGTCGGACGAGCCGCCGGGCTCGCGCAGGAGCATCTGCACGGCGGTCTGGTTGCGCATCAGCAGCACGTGATCGCTGTCGATGCGCTCGAGCAACCATTCGTCCTCCAGGGCCATGCCCACTTCCAGCTCTTCGCGCTGATCGCCCTGGCGCTGCTTGAACAGCGCCAGCTGACGTTCGTCGCGCAGCACGATACCGGTCAGGCGCCAGGTCTCGCGCAGTTGCTTTTCGTCCAGGCTCTGCCCGGTCTCGGCGCTGAAACGCGCCGGGCGCCGGGTGTTGCTGAACAGTGGTCGCTCCAGCAGCTCGGCGAAGGACTCCAGCGGGCGCGGTTGTACCAGCGGCGCTGGCTGCGGTTCGTCGTCGGCCTGTGCCGCCAGCGTCGCCAGCAGCATGGCCAGGGCCAGCAGGGCGAGCCGCCTCATGGTTCGGCCCTCGCCATGTAGCCGACCACTTCGAAGGTCACGTCCAGCGCCGGCAGCACCTGGCGTTCGCTGGCGCGATAGATGCGCTGCATGTCCAGGCGCGGGTTGCTCAGCACCAGCAGATTGTCCACCAGCAGCAGCGGGCGGCTGTAGGCCAGGCCGTGGAGGATGCGTACCAGTTGTTCGGTCTCGCCGCGCATGTGCACCTTGAGCGCCACCGCCGGCATCGGCGCGGCGGGGTCTTCGCGGTTGAGTATCTGTGTGCTGATCACCTGGCCGCCGCTCTGCGCCACCAGCTGGCCAATGCGCTGCTGCAGGTCGGCGGCGGCCAGCGCCGGGCGGCTCTCGGGCAGGTACAGCTCCTGCGCCGGGTCGTTCTGCCGCAGCTGTTCCAGGCGCGCCTGCTGCTGCGGCAGGTTGGCCGCCACGCGGCGGTAGACGGCGAGCTGGTTCTCCAGGCTGGCGATGCTGTCGCCGTCGCTGCGCCAGCGTTCGGCCAGCGGCAGGAGCACGACCATCAGCAGCAGGCCGAGCACGGCGAACAGGATCAATAGCGCCAGCAGCTGACGCAGGCGCTGGTTGTTCATGGCCGCTCTCCGCTCGGCCGGCGTTCGGCGAGCAGGCTGAAGCGGTCGCGCTGGGTGCGCGGGTTGCTGGTGATGGGCGAGGCGAAGCTGACGTTATGCAGATGCTGCGAGCCTTCCAGCAGGCCGATCAGGCTGCTGGCCTCGGCCGACTCGCCCTCCAGGCGCACGCGCTCCTGGCTGACTTCGAAGCGGGTCAGCCAGGTGTGATCCGGCAGCAGCCGGGTCAGCTCCTCGAGCAGCTCGAGCATGGCGCTGGCGCGCACCTGCTGCTGGCTGAGGTAGTCGCGCCCGGCCTCGAGCTGCTGCAACTGCTGCTGCACCAGGGCGGCGCGCTCGGCCAGCGCCCTGGGTTGCGCCAGTTCCTGCTGCAGGCGTTCGGCGGCGTATTCGCGCTGCTGCAAGGGCAACAACAGCAGCGCCGCCAGGCCGAGCAGCAGCAGGCCCCAGAGCAGCATGCGGCGGTTGCCCCAGGCGCTATGTGCGCCCGGCGCGCCAGGTTGGCGCAGGTCGATCCAGAGCTCGGGCTGGTCGCCATTCGCCTCGCCGAGGGCAACCCGCGCCGGGTGCACCTCGAGCGCGGCCAGGCGCTGCAGCAACGGGTCCAGGTAGCTGCGCGGTACCAGCTGCAGCTCCACCAGCAGGCGCTGCTGGTCGGTCTCGCGCTTGAGCAGGCGGTAGCCGAAATAGACCTGCTCGCTGCTGAAGGGGGTATGGCGATCCATCTCGAAGCGCAGCACGTTGCCCAGGCTCGCCTCGGCGGCGGCGGGCAGGCCGACGATCTTGTGCAGGCCGCAGTCGGCGGGCAGGCGCAGCAGCACCTTGGCGGCCTTGCCGGCGCGGTGGCGCAACGGGGCGGCGAGCATCTCCGGCAGTTCGTCGTCGATGCCGAGCGGGGCGCTGGCAAGTACCTCGGTATTGCCGTAGCCGCCGAAGCGCAGGCGGCACTGGCTGCCGTCCAGCTCGATCAGCAGCAGCGCGCCGCGTTGGCCCAGGCGCTGCCGCCAGGTTTCCGGCACCAGGCCGAGCAGCTCGCCCAGCCACCAGTCCCAAAAGCGTCCCGCCTGGGCCTTGAGCGAGCCGGCACCAGCGTTGAGTCGGGTCAGTGGCGAGGAGAGATCCATGCGAGTGCCCTGTTGATCGCGCTGCGTTATTGCTCCGGCATGCTGTGCTGCACTCGGAACCCTGCGGCCAGGCCCTGGCCGCGGCGGGAAAGCCAGACTCGCTGGCGCGACAGCGATTGCGCGTTGGCCATCACTTCGATATCGACAGCATAGTTGAAACCCGCCGAGGTCAAGCTCAGCAAATTGGCGTCCACCTCGCCGAGCGGCGGCGGCGGCGCGCCCTCGGCATAGTTGCGCCGCCGCTCGGCGACGTACTGCTCGATGCGGTCCTCGCTGAGGCCGGGCAGCGCCCGCAACACCTGTGGTGGCGCCAGCAGCGGGTTGACCTCGGCCTTGTTGCTGAGCAGGGTGAGCGTCGGCGCCAGCCTGTCGTACAGCTCGTCGTTCATGCCCAGCACGCGACGCAATTCCGCCAGGCGTTCGAAGGGCCGGTTGCCCGGCCCCTTGAGGCCGAGCGCCAGATAGTCGTCGGCCTCGGCGCCCTTGGGCCGGCGCTCGTCGTCTTCGTCGCGCCAGTCCTGGATCGCCTCGCTCAGGGCCAGGGCTCGATCCTCCTCCACCTCGACGGCCAGCAGCAGGCCGAGGAGCAGCTCGGGGCCGGCCTCGTTGAGGTCGATCTTGCCCTGCTCGTCGAACAGGGCGATGCGGATCGTCATGCCGTCGAGTTCGAACTCGCGCTCGCTGCCGTCGGCCAGCCAGCCGGCGGTGCCCGTCTGCAGCAGGCTCCAGATTGCCCAGTTGATTCCGGCGTCGGCGGCGTGGCGGGCGGCGGCGGCCTGCTTCAGGTTGGCGGTCAGCTGCAATTCGATGCGGCTGCTGGCCGAGACGTTGAGGCCGATCAGGGCGAGCAGCGCCAGCAGCCAGAGCACGCCGACCAGGGCCACGCCGGCGCAGGCGCGGGCGCCAGTCTCAGCGAGCCGGGAGGATGTCATGGCTGTTCTCCCACAGCGCCACGGTCAGCTCCGGCTGCCGCTGGCCGTCGCCGGCGATGCGCAGCAGCACCGGCATCTGCGCCTGTTCCAGCCATTCCTCCTGCCACTGCGGCTCGCCGTCGCGGCGGCGTTCCAGGTAGCTGAAGCGCAGCGGCGCGGGTAGGTCCTCGAGCAGCACCTCGCTGTCGCCGTCCAGGCTCAGGCTTTCCTCGAGCAGCGGCCAGTCCAGCACGGCGTTGTCGCGCCAGGGTCGGTAGCGCAGCAGCAGTTGCCAGCGCTGCGCCTCGGCGCCCAGTGGCTGGGTCTGCTCCTGTACCAGCTGCAGCCAGTAGCGTTCGCCGGGCTGGCCGAGGCCGGGCAGCTCGGCGCAGAAGATCAGGCTCTCGGGCTGGCCGCGGAAGGCCAGCTGCAGCAGCCCGTCGACATCGCGCAGGTGTTGTTCCTGCGGGCTTTCCAGCAGGCGCCGGAGCAGGCGCTGGGTCAGATAGTGGCGCTCGCTTTTCTGCAGCTGGCGATCGACCCCGTCCCAGCTCCGGATGGCCAGGTGCAGCCCGCCGTAGGCCAGCAGGCTGAGCAGCATGCTGAGGCCGATGGCCAGCAGCAGCTCCAGCAGGGTGAAGGCCTGCTGGCGATGGGCGTTCATCGCGGCTCCTCCACCAGGCGCAGGGTGCTCAGCGTCACCCGCTCGGCCGGGCTGCTCCCCCAGCTGACGCTGACCCGTACCAGACGCGGGGTGACCCGGTAGTCGATGCCGCCTTCCTGGTTGGCGAACTCGTAGTCGTCGATCTCGCTGCTCCAGCGGTACGGCGGCTGCAGGCCGCCGCTGTCGCTGCCACGGCTGTCCGCGCGCAGGCCGGCAAGGGTTTGCGCCAGGCGCGATTCGGCCAGCAGCAGGGCGATCTGGTGATGCTCGGCGCTGCGCAGGGCGTTGAAGCTGGCCGAGTAGATGCGCAGCAGGATGCCCAGGCTGACGGCCAGCACCAGGAAGGCCACCAGCACTTCCAGCAGGCTGAAGCCGCGGCTACGCCGCGCCAGGCCGTTCATTGCAGCTGCACCCGGCCGGTGAGCCAGTCCACCGCGATCTCGAACTGGCGCCCGCCGCTGGCGCCGAGGCGGATCAGCCCGCCCGAGGAGTAGCCCTGCGGATAGAAGATGATGGCGTCCTCGGGGTCGTCCGGCCCGCCGTGGCTGCCGGGTTCCAGCACCAGCTGCACGCTCGCGGGCAGGAGCATGGGCTTGTCGTGGTGGCTGAAGCTCAGGCTGTGGCTCTGCTCGTCGTGGCGCAGGTGTACCGGCTGCTGCGACAGGATCGCCTGGCTGCGCGCGTAACGCACCTGCGCCAGCAGCTCGCGGCTGTGCGTCTTCAGCTCGGCGCCAGGCAGCATGCGCTGCACCGCCGGCCCCACCAGGCCGACCGCCAGGCTGGCGATGACCAGCACCACCAGCAGCTCGAGCAGGGTGAAACCCCGCAGGGCCTTACTCCCAGCTGCGCACGTCGCGGTTCTCACCGTCGCCGCCCTCGCGTTTGTCCGCGCCCAGGCTCCACAGGTCGAACTCGCCGTTCTGCCCGGGAGCGCGGTACTGGTAGGGGTTGCCCCAGGGATCCATGCGGATCACGTTCTTCTTCAGGTAGGGGCCGTTCCAGTTCTCGACGTTGCGCGGCTTGCTGATCAGCGCCTCGAGGCCCTGCTCGGTGCTCGGGTAGCCGCCCAGTTCGAGGCGGTACAGGTCCAGCGCGGCGCTCAGCTCCTGGATCTGCAGCTGCGCGGCACGGGTCTTGGAGCCGCCCAGCTGCTTGAACAGCTGGGGGCCGACCAGGCTCGCCATCAGGCCGAGGATCACCAGCACCACGAGGATTTCCAGCAGGGTGAAGCCGGCCGGGCGGCGGCGATGTGCGTGGTTCATGTCTGTCTCCCAGTCATAGGGGTATTTCCGTGATGCTCATGATCGCCACCAGCACCGAGAGGATGATGCCGGCGATCATCAGGCCGAGGCCGACGATCAGCAGTGGCTCGAGCACCGCCACCAGGCGCTGCATGGCCACCTCCACCTCGTGGTCGTAGGTGTCGGCGACCTTCAGCAGCATTTCGTCGAGGCGCCCGGTCTCCTCGCCGACCTGGATCATCTGCATCGCCAGGGCCGGGAACAGGCCGGTGGCGAGCAGTGGTGCGGCCAGTTGGCGGCCCTGCTTGAGGTTCTCCGCGGCGAGGCCGACCTGCTCCACCATCAGCAGGTTGCCGAGGGTCTGGCGGGCGATGCCGAGCGCCTGCAGCAGCGGCACGCCGCCCTTGAGCAGGGTGCCCAGGCTGCGGGTGAAGCGCGCCGTCTCGATGCGCTGGCGCAGCCCGCCGAGCAGCGGCAGGCGCAGCATCAGGGCGTCCCAGCGCTGGCGGAAGTCGGCCTGGCGCAGCGCCCGGCGCAGCAGCCAGAGCCCGCCGAGCAGCGCCAGCAGCAGCCAGGGACCCTGCTGGCGCAGGGTTTCGGCGATGGCGATGACCACCGAGGTGGACAGCGGCAGGCTGGCGCCCATGTCGTCGAACAGCTGGCGGAACTGCGGGATCACGTAGGTGAGGATGATCAGCAGCGAGGCCACCGACACCAGCAGCAGGATCAGCGGGTAGATCAGCGCCGATACCAGCTTGTCGCGCAGGGTCTTGCTGCGCTCCAGGTAATAGGCCAGGTTGCCCAGGCCGTCGGCCAGGTCGCCGGCCACCTCGGCGGCTTGCACCATGCTGATATAGAAGCTGGAGAACAGCTCGGGACGCTCGCCGAGCACCCGCGACAGGCTGGCGCCGCGGCGCACCCCCTCCTGGATCGGCTCGATCAGGCGCCGCAGGCGCACGTCGTCGCTGACCCGCAGCATGATCTCCAGGGCGCGATCCAGCGGCACCCCGGCATGCAGCAGCGAGGCCAGGTGCTGGGTGAAGGCCAGCACCTGGCGCGGGCTCTGGCCGCGCTGCAGCACCTCGCGGATGTCCAGCTGCAGCAGGCCCTGCCAGCTGCGCCCGGTGCTGATCTCCAGGGGAATCAGGCCGCGGGCGTGCAACTGCGCCAGCACCGCCTGTTCGTCGGGCGCCTCCAGCTGGCCCTGCTGGGTCTCGCCGCCGTCGCTCACCGCGCGGAAATGGTAGAGCGTCATCTCAGCCCTCCTGGGTCACGCGGATCACTTCTTCGAGGGTGGTCATGCCGTCCAGGGCCTTGAGGCAGCCGTCCTCGTACATGGTCAGCATGCCCTCCTCGCGCGCCGCGGCCATCAGTCGGCCGGCGTCGGCGTGCTGCAGCACCAGGCGGCGGATGGCGTCGCTGAGCACCAGCATCTCGATGATGGCGATGCGGCCGTGGTAGCCGCTGCCGTTGCAGGCCTTGCAGCCCTTGGCGTGGTACAGGGTCACCGGGCGCTCGCCGGCGAAGCGCGCCAGCTGGGTCTCGCGGACCATCTCCGCCAGTGGCGTGTAGGGCTCGCGGCAGGCGCGGCACAGCTGGCGCACCAGGCGCTGGGCGAGCACGCCGTTGAGCGTACTGGTCAGCAGGTAGTCCTCCACGCCCATCTCCAGCAGGCGGGTGATGCTGCTCGGCGCGTCGTTGGTGTGCAGGGTGGAGAGTACCAGGTGGCCGGTCAGCGCCGACTGGATGCAGATGCGCGCGGTTTCCAGGTCGCGCATCTCGCCGACCATGATCACGTCCGGGTCCTGGCGCACGATCGAGCGCAGGGCGCTGGCGAAGGTCAGGCCGATGCTCGGCTTGACCTGGATCTGGTTGACCCCCTCGAGCTGGTACTCCACCGGGTCTTCCACGGTGATCAGCTTGCTGGCGCTGGTGTTGAGGCTGTTCAGCGCGGTGTACAGCGTGGTGGTCTTGCCGCTGCCGGTGGGGCCGGTGACCAGCAGTACGCCGTGGGGGATGCGCAGCACCGCCTGCAGCCGGGTCAGCGGCTGCTCGCCGAAGCCCAGGGCGGCGAAGTCGAGCACCACGCTCTCGCGGTTGAGCAGGCGCATCACCACGCTCTCGCCGTGCATGGTCGGCACCGTGGAGACGCGGATGTCGAGGTCGCTGCCCTGCACCCGCATCTCGATCCGGCCGTCCTGCGGCAGGCGCCGTTCGGCGATGTTCAGCCGGGCCATCAGCTTGACCCGCGAGATCACCGCCGGCGACAGCTGCACCGGCGGTGCCTCGGTCTCCTGCAGCAGACCGTCGATGCGGTAGCGCACCTTGAGCCGGCTCTCGAAGGGTTCGATGTGGATGTCCGAGGCGCGCAGCTCCACCGCGCGCTGGATGATCAGGTTGACCAGGCGGATCACCGGCGCCTCGCTGGCGCGGTCGCGCAACTGCTCGACCTCGGCGGCTTCGTCCGGCTCGCTGGGCGCGACCCGGGCGAGGATGTCGCCCATCTGGCTCTGGCCCTGGCCGTGCATGCGCTCGATCGCCGCGTCGATCTCCGAGCCGAGCGCCACCAACGGGCGGATGCGGCAGCCGCTGGCCAGGCGCAACGCCTCCACGGCGAAGCGGTCCTGCGGGTCGGCCATGGCCACCTGCAGTTCGCCGTCGCTCAGCTCCAGCGGCAGCGCGCGGCACTCCTTGAGGAAGCGATAGGACAGCCGTTCGGCCAGCAGCGGCGCATCGGGAAAGGCTTCGGCGCCGATCAGCGGCAACTCGAGCAGCCGTGCCAGCTGGGCGGCGATGTCGCGTTCGGCGACCAGCCCCAGGCGGCTCAACAGGCTGGCCAGCGAGCCGCTGTCGGGCTGCGCCGCCTGCATCCGCACCACGCGCTTGTAGTCGGCCTCGGACAGGCAGCCGGCGGCGACCAGGGCCTCGCCCAGGTCGGGCGCGGCAGAGGCCGGCGAGGCAGATTCGGCGGCGAGCATCGGGGGTGTCCCGGCAGCCTCAGCGACGGCGCACCTTCCCTGTGCCGCTGCAGGCCGCGTCAATCCGGTTCACGGGGGAAAGCATGCTTGAGCATAGACGCTGGCAGGCGGTTGGGTGTTGCGCCGTTGCACTGGTGTAACGACCGTGCGTCACTCGCTGCGCAGGGCGTCAACCGGATTGAGCGCCGCCGCGGGCGTCGCCGTCGACCTTGGTCAGCACCACGCCGGTCAGTGGCAGCGCGTCGCTGAAGGC
>NZ_AVOF01000306.1:0-3873 GCF_000465935.2 Pseudomonas sp. EGD-AK9 | reverse complement strand
CAATCGCCTGGCCCGCGAGCTCGCCGCGCACTTGGGCGTGGCGCCGGCCATCACCACCAGCGGCGAGCTGCGCTTCGGCACCTGCCTGCTGGAGCCACCCGCCGGCTACGCCCTGGCCGACCTGCAGCAGGGCAAGCGCTTCGTCAGCGACCTGCTCGGCGGCGAGAGCGTGCGTATCGAGGGCCAGGCGCCCTGGCTGGAGGCCGCGCAGCTGCCTGTGGGTAAGGCCGCGTCGCGGGTGATTCATGTCACCGCCGAGCAGCGTCCGCCCCGGGCCGACGAACTGCTGATCCACCCGCGCTGCGCCGCCGCGCTGATCGAGCGCCCCGATGCCGAGCTGCCGGCACGTCTGCAGCAGGCGCTGAGCGATGCCAAGCTGGCGCCGCAGGCGCTGGCCTGCCTGCTCGCGGACAAAAGCTGGATGGCCCATAGCGAGCTGCATGCGGCGGCAGAGGAACTGAAGCTGCCGCTGCGTTTTATCCACAGCGACTCCCAGCTGCCTGCCGAATGCCACCGGGGCGACGGCCTGCGCCTGCTGCTGGGCGAACAGCCGCTGCAGATCGAGCGCCTCGGCCAGCGCCGTGGCCGCCTCAGCGTGGTCGGCCTCGGCCCCGGCGCCGCCGAGCATATGACCCCAGCCGTGCGCCGCGCCCTGGACCAGGCCGAAGACCTGCTCGGCTACGACACCTACCTGAAGATGGCCGGCCCGCTGCGCGCCGATCAATGCCTGCACCCCAGCGACAACCGCGAAGAGCTGCAGCGCGCCGCCCATGCCTTCGAACTGGCCGCCAGCGGCCGCCGCGTGGTGATGATCTCCTCCGGCGACCCCGGCGTGTTCGCCATGGCTGCCGCCGTGATGGAGGCGCTGGAAAGCCCGCAGGACGAGGCCTGGCAGGGTGTCGAACTGGAGGTGCTACCGGGCGTCTCCGCCGCCCTGGCCACCGCCGCCAAGGCCGGCGCGCCGCTGGGCCACGACTTCTGCCTGATCTCCCTGTCCGACAACCTCAAGCCCTGGGCGGTGATCGAAAAACGCCTGCAGCACGCCGCCGCCGCCGACCTGGCCATGGCCTTCTACAACCCGATCTCCAAGGCCCGCCCCTGGCAGCTCGGCCGCGCCCTGGAGCTGCTGCGCCAGCACCGCGAACCGCAGACCCTGGTGGTGCTGGGGCGCGATATCGGCCGCCCGGCCGAAGCCCTGCGCAGCCTGACCCTCGGCGAGCTGACGCCGGAGCTGGTCGATATGCGCACCCTGGTGATCATCGGCTCCAGCCAGACCCGCCGCTTCCCCCGCGCCGAGGGGGGCGCGTGGGTCTATACGCCGCGCTGGTATCCCGACTGAGTGGCCGATGGCCAGGCCCCGAATTGCATCCGGGCTAGCCGATATGCCGGGGCAGCGGCCGTCTCATTCGGCCTGGTGGCAGACCACGCACAGCTTGTTGCCGTCCGGGTCGCGGAAGTAGGCGCCGTAGTAATCGGGGTGGTATTCGGGGCGCAGGCCCGGTGCGCCATCGCAACGCCCACCCTGGACGAGCGCCAGCCGATGGGCCTGGTCGACCTGGGCGCGGCTCTGCGCCAACAGCGCCACCATCTGCCCGTTACCGGGATGATGCGCGGCGCCGTCGAAAGGCTTGCCGATCAGCAGCAACGGCCGGGGCTCCGGCTTCGATTGCCAGGCGGCCCAGGGTTTGTGCTCATCGACAAAGCGCAGCTCGACCCCCAGCAACGCCATGAGCGGCTGGTAAAAGGCCCAGGCCCGAGGGAAGTCGCTCACACCGATACAGATATGGGAAAACATGCAGCCTCCTCGTTGCCCAGCCTTCAGGCCTGCAGCGCATCGCCAACGGCATAGTAATGACCACCGGCGACATGATGCAGGCTGCGCAGAGCCGGATCGGCGGTCTCGAAGTGCCAGCGGCCGTCGCGGAACACCCGCTCGTCCGCCCAGGCCGCGATCACCTCGCCGATGAACAGGTCATAGGCCTGCTGGTTGTGCGGCTCATCGAGCAAGCGGCAGACCAGCCAGGCCGAACAGCCGGCCACCAGGGGCAGGTCGTGGCCGTCCATTTCGAACAACTCGACACCGGCGCGGGCCAGCTTCGCCGGCTCGTCGGCGAGGCTGGTATTGCCCACCACCTGGGTCAGCTGTAGCTGCGCCACGGTCGGAATCTGGATGGCGAACAGGCCGCTGCCTTCGATCAGCGCGCGGGTGCGGGTGGCCTTGTCCAGCACCAGGGTGAGCTTCGGCGGGTCGAAATCCAGGGCGCAGCACCAGGCCGCCGCCATGACGTTATCCACAGCCTGGTGGCGGGCGGACACCAGCACGGTGGGGCCATGGTTGAGCAGGCGGTAGGCCTTGGCCAGGTCGACGGGACGGATGGACGCGCTCATGCAGACTCCTGAAAGCAGAAAAGGCGCTCGCATGCTGGCCCGTGAAGACCCGCATCGCAAGCGCCAGCGGCAGTGGATCAGAATTCCTGCACGGTGGGGCGCAGGACGATCTCGTTGATGTCGACATCGGCCGGCTGCTCGATGGCATAGGCGATGGCGCGCGCCACCGACTCGGCCGGAATCGCCTGCTTGTAGAAGTCGACGACGAAGTCGCGGCTCTGCTGGTGGACGCTGCCGAACTTCAGCTCCGAATCCACCGCGCCGGGCTCGATGGTGGTGGTGCGGATGCGGCCACCGACCTCATGGCGCAGGCCCTCGGAAATGGCGCGCACGGCGAACTTGGTGCCGCTGTAGACGGTGCCGCCCGGGCTGAACACCTTGATCCCGGCCACCGAGGCGATGTTGATGAAGTGCCCGCTGTTCTGCTGCTGGAACACCGGCAGCGCCGCGGCGATGCCGTACAGCACGCCCTTGATGTTGATGTCGATCATGCGCTCCCACTCCTCGACACGCACGTCGCTCAGCGGCGCGATGGCCATCAGCCCGGCGTTGTTGACCAGCACATCGATGCGACCGAAGGTGTCCAGTGCGCCCTGGATCAGCGCCTTGACCTCGTCGGCACGGGTCACGTCGGTCGGGTAGGCCACGGCCTCGCCACCGGCGGCGACCAGCTCGCTGACCAGCTGCTCGAGACGCTCCTGGCGCCGCGCGGCCAGCACCAGCTTGGCGCCCAGTTGGCTGAGGTGACGCGCGGTGGCTTCGCCCAGGCCGCTGCTGGCGCCGGTGATGACCACGACCTTGCCGGAAATGTTGTTGCTCATGGGTAAGCCCTCTCTCGATTCGTTGGAGTGTCCGCGCCATACGCCGGACATGGGCTCAGGTTAGGGGCGATTTCAGTTTCAATGAATGGAAGAGTTTGGATTAGGCTATTCCACATTCTGGAACACAAAGGCGCTCCGACATGCTCAACCGCATGGAGATGATCCGCATCTTCTGCAGCGCAGCCGACTGCAGCAATTTCCGCGAGGCAGCGACTCGCCTGGGGGTTTCCCCACAGGCGGTGACCCGCGCGATCAAGGCGCTGGAGGAGGAGCTCGGCGAGATTCTCTTTCATCGCAACACCCGCCAGGTGCATATCACCGCCTTCGGCGAGGCCTACGCGGTGCGCGCCCGGCAGATGCTGGAAGATTTCGACGCGCTGTTTCGCGGCCACCGCGCCGAGGCCGAATCGGCCATCAGCGGGCGCATCGGCATCACCGCGCCGCAGGCCATCGGCAAGCGCTTTCTGATCGGCTTTCTGCAACCCTTGCTCAAACAGCACCCGCAACTGGTGCTGAACCTGCGCCTGGAGGACGAGATCACCGACGCGGTGGAGGCGCAGATCGACATCGGCATCCGCGTCGGCTTCCTGCGCGACAGCCGCTACGTCGCCCGCGCCCTGGCGCCGGTGATGGCGCGCACCAGCTCGGGCTCGGCGCCCTTGAG
>NZ_AVOF01000305.1:0-3895 GCF_000465935.2 Pseudomonas sp. EGD-AK9 | reverse complement strand
GGCGCCGATCAGCGCGCCCTTGCCGCGGTCGTCGTGACCGATCAGGGCACCGGCGGCGGCACCGGCCAGGGCGCCGAGACCGCCATAGGTGGCGGTCTTGTTCGAGCTCGGCGCACTCTGATCGTAGGGGTTTTGCGAGGCACAACCGGCCAGCAGCAGGGCAGCGGAGCAGGCGGCGATCAGGGTCAGGCGGGACATGGCGAACTCTCCTTGGAGACAGCAGAATGCCAGTGTAGACAGCCCGCACAGCGCCGGGTTCAGGCACGGATAAACGGATTCTCGCGCATCTCGTCACCCAGCCGGGTATCCGGGCCGTGGCCGGTGACCACGGTGGCATCCTCGTCCAGCTGGTACAGACGCTGCTTGATCGAGCGCTCGATGGTGGCGTAGTCGCCACCCCATAGGTCGGTACGGCCGATGCCGCGACGGAACAGGGTGTCGCCGGCGATCAGCAGCTTGGCATCGGCGAACCAGAAACTCATCGACCCCGGCGTATGCCCCGGCGTGTGCAGCGCCACGCCGCAGCCGCAGGCCAGCGCCTCGTCGTCGGCCAGCCACTGGTCAGGCGCCGGCACCGGCGTGTAGGGCACGCCGAACATGCGGCACTGCATCTCCAGGTTGTCCCAGAGGAACTGATCGTCCTTGTGCAGGTGCAGGGTGGCGCCGGTCTTCTCCTTCATCTGCCCGGAAGCGAGGAAGTGATCGAGATGAGCGTGGGTGTGGATGATGCTCACCACCTTGAGCCCATGGGCCTCGAGCCGCGCCATGATCAGATCGGGATTGCCGCCCGGATCGACCACTATGGCCTTTTTCGTCAGCGGGTCGCCGATGATGGTGCAGTTGCACTGCAAGGGACCGACGGGGAAGGTTTCGCGGATCAGGGCAGTCGTTGCGGCGGTGTTCATCGGGGGGCCTCGTTGCGGTAATCGCCGGGCAGTTTACCCGTCCATTTCCTGAATGCGCGGCGGAAGTTGGAGGGGTCGCTGAAGCCCAGCAGCTGGGCGATCTCGTACAGCGGCAGGTGGGTGGTGGCGAGGTATTGCAGGGCCAGGCGCTTGCGCACCTCGTCGAGCACCTGCTGGTAGCTGGTGCCCATCTGCGCCAGGTGCCGGCGCAGGCTGCGACCGCTGGTATGCAGGGCGCTGGCGGCGCCGTCGAGGTCGGGGAAATCGCCGGGTCGCGCCAGTAGCAGGCGGCGCACGCGGGTGAGCAGGCCGTCCTGCACGTCGAGGCTGGCCAGCAGCGCCTCGCACTGCTGCTCGCACATCTGCACCGTGGCCGGGTTGGCCAGGGCCATGGGCCGCTCCAGGTAGTGCCGCGGCAGGCGCAGCCAGTGGCAGGGCTGCTCGAACTGCGCCGCCACGCCGAACACCTCGGCGTAGCGCGCGGCATGGGCCGGCGCGGCATGGGCGAAACCGACGGCGAGGCCCTGCAATTCCTCGCCGAGGAGGAAGCGGGCGATGGTGTGGATGCTGGTCAGCAGGCCTTCGGCGGCGAAGCGCGCCTGCGGCCCCATGGGGAAGGACTCCACCGCGCGCAGCTCCATGTCCTCGCCCCGCTCCACCAGCTCCAGCTCGAAGGCCAGACCAAGCACCCGGTAGTACTTCAGGGCGAACTGCAGCGCCTTGCCCAGGTTGGCGCTGGACAGCACCGCGTAGCCGAGGATGCCGTGGGTGGAGACGTTGAGCCGCTGGCCCAGCACCAGGCCCAGCGCCGGTTCGCCGCAGCGCTCCAGCGCCGCCTGGGTGAGCAGATGGAAGTCGACGAAGGACAGCCGGCCATTGGGGCTGCCGAGCACCTCGGGGCGCACCCGCGCCGCGGCGAACAGGGCGGCGCGCGGCACGCCCAGTTCCTCGGCCAGCGCCAGCAGGGCTTCGGCGTAGGCCACCGGCACCAGTTCGGCGGTGAAATTCAGCGGTTGCTTCATGGGGACGTCTGGTTAGGCGGCTGGCCGCAAATGACCCGAATTTTGGCAGACCTTAACCTTGCCCATGGCGGAGCCACAAGCCCATAGTTGCACCATGGTCCCGCAACCGGAGGCAACAGGCATGGCCAGCACTACCCCGGAAGGCTTGCAGATCCGCCCGCGTCGGCTCGACTTCGCCCTACCCGATCCGCTGCCGCGGCACTGGCACGGCGGCAACGCCTTCAAGAGCCACCTGTTCAACGCCATGTCGGTGCTGTTTCCCGACGGCGAGCGCTTCTTCATCGATTCGGTGCGGCTGTTCCGCGACCAGGTCGAGGACCCGCTGCTCAAGGAGCAGATCCGCGGCTTTATCGGCCAGGAGGGCCATCACAGCCGCGAGCACCTGGAGTACAGCCAGCGCCTGCGCGAACTGGGCTACGACATCGACTACCTGGAGCGTGGCCTCAAGCGGCGCCTGGGCTTCCTGCAGAAGCACCTGCCGAGCAAGCTGCAGCTGGCCGCCACCGCCTCGGTGGAGCACCTGACCGCGATCATGGCCGACGCCCTGCTAAAGGACCCGCTCTGGCTGGAAGGCGCCGACCCGCGCATGGCGCGCCTGTGGCGCTGGCATGCGCTGGAGGAGACCGAACACAAGGCGGTGGCCTTCGACGTGTTCCAACTGGTCAGCGGTAACCCCTGGCTGCGCCGCCGCGCCATGCTGCAGAGCACCTTCTTCTTCACCCTCGACACCACCAAGGGCCTGTTGCACCTGCTCAAGCGCGACGGTCTGCTGTGGAACTGGCGGGTATGGCGCGACGGCCTGGCCTGGCTGTGGGGCTCGCGCGGCATCTACCGGCCGTTGGTGCGGGTCTATCTGGACTTCTACAAGGCCGACTTCCACCCCTGGCAGCACGACAACCTGCATCTGGTGCAGCAGTACCGCGCCGAGTTCGATGCACCGGCCAGCTAGAAGCGGTTGCCGCGCGGCCGTGCGCCCGACTGGCGCTGCTCCGTCTTCGCTGCACCGTGCGCACCAAGCGCATCGCCTGGTGCGCATGGCGTCCCTACGGCTGGCCCCAGGGCAGGATCGGAATGGCGGTCACCGCGTTCTGCGGGCTGCCCTCGATCACCCGGTCGCTGTAGACCAGGTACACCAGGGTATTGCGCTTGCTGTCGAAGAAGCGCACCACCTGCATGGTCTTGAACACCAGAGAGGTACGCTCCTTGAACACCTCCTCGCCATCCTTCAGCTCGCCCTGGAAACGAATCGGCCCGACCTGACGACAGGCGATGGAAGCCTCGGCGCGATCCTCGGCCAGGCCCAGGCCGCCCTTGACCCCACCGGTCTTGGCCCGCGACAGGTAGCAGGTCACCCCCGCCACCTTGGGATCGTCGAAGGCCTCGACGACGATCTTGTCGTTCGGCCCCACCCACTTGAACACGGTGGACACCTCGCCGATGGTCTCGGCCAGCGCCAGGCTGGGCAGTACCAGCAGGCCCAGCACCACTCCCTTGAACGGACGCATGCCTTTCTCCTTAGACGAGGATCAGATTGTCGCGATGCACCAGCTCCGGCTCGTCGACATAGCCCAGCAGCTTCTCGATGGCATCGGACGGCTGGCCGATGATCCTCTGCGCCTCCAGGGCGCTGTAGTTGACCAGGCCGCGGGCGACCTCGCGGCCGTCCGGGGCGACGCAGACCACCATCTCGCCGCGGCGGAAGCTGCCCTGCACCGCCTTGACCCCGACCGGCAGCAGGCTCTTGCGGTCCTGACTCAGCGCCTTCACCGCGCCGGCATCCAGCACCAGGGTGCCGCGGGTCTGCAGGTGGCCGGCCAGCCACTGCTTGCGCGCCGCCAGCAGGCCACGCTCGGGCGCCAGCAGGGTGCCCAGGCGTTCGCCGGCCTTGAGCCGCGCCAGCACCTGCTCGATGGCACCGCCGACGATGATCGTATGAGCACCGGAACGCGCCGCCAGGCGCGCGGCGCG
>NZ_AVOF01000304.1:0-3917 GCF_000465935.2 Pseudomonas sp. EGD-AK9 | reverse complement strand
GGCCAGCCAGATGTCCTCGGCGGCGGGCGGGGTCAGGGCCAGGGTAAAGGCCAGGGGCGTGGCGCCCATGGCGGCCAGGTCGCTGGCCGATACCGCCAGCGCGCGCTGGCCGAGCAGGAAGGCATCGCAGGATTCGGGGAAATGCACCCCGGCGACCAGGGTGTCGGTGGACACCGCCAGCTGCTCGCCGGCGGGCAGCGCCAGCAGCGCGCAATCGTCGCCGATGCCGCGAACCACGCCGTCGCCGCCTTGGGCGCAGGGGGCGGCGGCGAAGTAATGACGGATCAGCTCGAACTCACCCATGGAGCCTCCCCTCTCCCTCTGGGAGAGGGGTTGGGGGTGAGGGTGCTCGGACAACGCGATCCATGCTCAACGCTTGTTGGCGCCCACTTCGGCGGCACGCAGCTTAGGCGCCAGCTTGTCGAGGATGCCGTTGACGAACTTGTGCCCGTCGGTGGCGCCGAACACCTTGGCCAGCTCGATGCCCTCGTTGATCACCACCTTGTAGGGCACGTCGACGCGGTTCTTCAGCTCGTAGGTGGACAGGCGCAGGATGGCCAGCTCGACCGGATCGATCTCTGCCAGCGGGCGATCGAGCAGCGGCGTGAAGGCCTCGTCCAGCTCGGTCTTCTGCCGCGGCACGCCGTGCAGGATCTCGTGGAAGTAGGCGCCGTCGACCTTGCTGAAATCGTTGTCGACGCGGAACTGCGCTTCGATCTCGTTCAGCGGCTGGCCGGCGATGTGCCAGGAGTACAGGGCCTGCATGGCCAGGGTACGGGCCTCGCGGCGGGCAAGAATCTTGCCGCTGGGGCCCTTCTTGGCCGGCTGGCCGTTACCGGAGTTGCTCACTTGGCCTCCAACTGCGCCAGCAGGCTGACCATTTCCAGGGCAGACAGCGCAGCTTCGGCACCCTTGTTACCCGCCTTGGTGCCGGAACGTTCGATGGCTTGTTCGATGGAGTCGACGGTCAGCACGCCGAAGGCGACCGGTACGCCGTACTCCATGGACACCTGAGCCAGACCCTTGGTGCACTCGCCGGCGACGTATTCGAAGTGCGGAGTGCCGCCACGGATGACCGCGCCCAGGGCGATGATCGCCGCGTACTCGCCGCGCTGAGCGACCTTCTGGGTGACCAGCGGAATCTCGAAGGCGCCCGGCGCGCGGATGATGGTGATGTCGCTCTCGCTCACGCCGTGGCGAACCAGGGCGTCGATGGCGCCACTGACCAGGCTCTCGACGACGAAGCTGTTGAAACGGCCTACCACCAGGGCGTATTTGCCCTTCGGGGCGATGAAGGTACCTTCGATGGTCTTCAGGGTCATGACGGGTCTCACTAGGGTTAAAGAGCCGGAGCGGCGGTGCGCTCCGAAAAATAAAATTCGTGCTCCCTGGGGAGCTGGCTTTGCTCCCCTCTCCCATAAATGGGAGAGGGTCATCAGCTTTGGCCCTTCGGGCCGCGGTCAGTCAGCCGGCAGGTATTCTACAACCTCGAGATCGAAGCCGGATATCGCGTTGAACTTCATCGGCGAGCTCAGCAGGCGCATCTTGCGCACGCCGAGGTCGCGCAGGATCTGCGAGCCGGCGCCCACCGTGCTGTAGGTGGCCGGAGTCGCCGGCTGCTGGCGGCCGAGGTGGGCCAGCAGCTCCGGGCCGGTCAGCGGGTTGCCCAGCAACAGCACCACGCCGCTGCCGGCCTTGGCCACCTCGGCCATGGCCGCGCGCAGGCTCCAACGCCCCGGCTGGTTGACCAGGAACAGGTCGCGCAGCGGGTCCATGTTGTGCACCCGCACCAGGGTCGGCTCCTCGGCGCACAGCTTGCCCAGGGTCAGCGCCATGTGCGCGGTGTCTTCCACCGCGTCGCGGTAGGTGACCAGGTTGAACTGGCCCAGCTCGGTGTCCAGCGGCTGCTCGCTGATGCGTTCGACAGTGCGCTCGTGGATCAGGCGGTAGTGGATCAGGTCGGCGATGGTGCCGATCTTCAGGCCGTGCTGCTCGGCGAAGGCCTCCAGCTCCGGGCGACGGGCCATGGTGCCGTCGTCGTTCATGATCTCGCAGATCACCCCGCTCGGCTCGAAACCGCCCATGCGCGCCAGGTCGCAGGCCGCTTCGGTATGGCCGGCACGCGCCAGTACGCCGCCCGGTTGGGCCATCAGCGGGAAGATATGACCGGGGCTGACGATATCGTCGGCCACCGCATTACGCGCTACGGCGGCCTGCACGGTACGGGCACGGTCGGCGGCGGAGATGCCGGTGGTCACGCCCTCGGCGGCCTCGATGGAGACGGTGAACTTGGTGCCGAAGCCGGAGCCGTTGCGCGGCGCCATCAGCGGCAGCTTGAGCAGCTCGCAGCGTTCGCGGGTCATCGGCATGCAGATCAACCCCCGCGCAAAACGGGCCATGAAGTTGATATGTTCGGCCGTGACGCATTCGGAGGCGATGATGATGTCGCCCTCGTTCTCGCGGTCCTCGTCATCCATGAGGATGACCATCTTGCCGGCGCGGATGTCTTCGATCAGTTCTTCAGCGGTGTTGAGCGCCATCGGGGCGTCTCCTCAATTCTTCAGGTAGCCGTGTTCGGCGAGAAAGCTTTCGGTCAGGCCCGAGGCCTTGGGCTCGGCGGCCTTGTCGCCGAGCAGCAGGCGCTCCAGGTAGCGTGCCAGCAGGTCCACTTCGAGGTTGACCTTACGCCCGGCCTGGTAGTCGACCATGATGGTCTCGGCCAGGGTGTGCGGCACTATGGTCAGTTCGAACTCGGCGCCATCGACCGCGTTGACGGTCAGGCTGGTGCCGTCGACGGTGATCGAGCCCTTGTGGGCGATGTACCTGGCCAGCTCGCGCGGCGCGCGCACCCTGAACTGCACGGCGCGGGCGTTATCGGCACGGGAGACGATCTCGCCGACGCCGTCGACGTGGCCGCTGACCAGATGCCCGCCGAGGCGGCTGGTGGGGGTCAGGGCCTTTTCCAGGTTGACCGCACTGCCGGGCTTGAGATCGACGAAGGCGGTGCGCGCCAGGGTCTCGCGGCTGACGTCGGCCCAGAAGCCGTCGCCGGGCAGTTCCACCGCGGTCAGGCACACGCCGTTGACGGCGATGCTGTCGCCGAGCTTGACGTCGCCCAGGTCGAGCTTGCCGGTGGCGACATAGACGCGCACATCACCGCCCTTGGGGGTCATGGCACGGATGCTGCCGATGGCTTCGATTATGCCGGTGAACATGCGCCCTCCGGTTTCTCACTGAAGATGATGCGAAACAGCATGGACGAACTCCTGTTTGGGTCAGAAACAGGGCAATGCCGATCGATAGGGATTTCGCGGACGCGCACACGGCGCCCGAGGAGGGAATCCCGCTCTCTCTTTATCCGGACTATACCGTCGGCCCCGGAATCGCACCGGGTCTGCTGACCTCGCCGAAACGAGCGCTCGCGGGCTAGGCAGAATCCGCCATTACCGCCGGTGGGGAATTCCACCCCGCCCTGAGAACGTTGCGGCCAGTCGCCCGGCCGAGTGGCGTTTTACCATATTTATCGCCGCACCGCATGACCCCAGGGGGACGCCGTGGCGACCTGCCGTCGGCAGGCTGGGCTGTGGAGCCTGCGACCAAGTCCAACATGGGCGTGGGGATCGTGGGACGCGGGGACCGCCGAGATCGCCGGGCGGAGCGCAACGCGCTCCCTGTTGGGCTTCGCTGCGCTCAGCGCCAACCTACGGCCGCGCGGTGATCTGCCAGTCGTCGCCGATGGCGCGGATATCCACGATCTGCAGCTCGGGCGCCTCGGCCATGCGGTTGAGCGGCAGGTCGAGCAGCGGCCGGGCGCTGGAGCCGAGCAGCTTGGCCGCCATGAAGATGCGGTATTCGTCCACCAGCCCGGCGCGGGCGAAGGCGCCGGCCAGGCGCGGCCCGGCCTCCACCAGCACCTC
>NZ_AVOF01000303.1:0-3943 GCF_000465935.2 Pseudomonas sp. EGD-AK9 | reverse complement strand
CGGCGGCGCGGGCGGCCGCTTCGAGCTCAGCGAGGCTGACCTGCGCGCGGCGCGCCGCCACTTCCTCGAACTTACGGGCGACGATCTTCTCCAGTACGGTTGGCACGCTCACCCTTCGTTCTCCTGTTTGAATACCGCGGTAAAGGACACCAGCTCCTCCAGCTTCTCGCGCGCCAGCCCGGTGTGCAGGGCGTCGTGGGCCAGCTGCATGCCTTCGCGCAGGCTGCTGGCGTGGTCGGCGGCGTAGAGCGCGGCGCCGGCGTTGAGCACTATCATGTCGGCGGCCTTCTGGCCGTTGTCGGTCTTGCGCCGGCCCAGCGCATCGCGGATCAGCTCCAGCGACTGCTGGGCGCCCTCCACGGTCAGACCGATCAGGCTCTGGCTCTTGATGCCGAAGTCCTCGGGCTGGATGCGGTACTCGCTGACCACGCCGTCCTTGAGCTCGGCGACGAAGGTCGGCGCGGCCAGGCTGATCTCGTCCAGGCCGTCCTGCGCGTGCACCACCAGCACGTGCTGGCTGCCCAGACGCTGCAGCACCTCGGCCATCGGCCGGCACAGCGCCTGGCTGAACACGCCGATCACCTGATGCCTGGCACCTGCCGGGTTGGTCATCGGGCCGAGCATATTGAACAGGGTGCGCAGGCCCAGCTCGCGACGCGGGCCGATGGCGTGCTTCATCGCCCCGTGATGGGACGGGGCGAACATGAAACCGACGCCCACGCCTTCGACACAGCGCGCCACCTGCTCGGGCTTGAGCCCCAGGTAGACGCCGGCGGCTTCCAGCAGATCGGCGCTGCCGCTCTTGCCGGAGACCGCGCGGTTGCCGTGCTTGGCCACCTTGCCGCCGGCCGCGGCGACGACGAAGGCCGCGGCGGTGGAGACGTTGAAGATGTTCATGCCGTCGCCGCCGGTGCCGCAGGTGTCGACCAGGCGTTCGGCGTCGATCACCACCGGCGCGGCCAGCTCACGCATGACGCTGGCGGCGCCGACGATCTCGTCGATGGTCTCGCTCTTCATGCGCATGCCCATGAGGAAGGCGCCGATCTGCGCGTCGGTGCACTGCCCGGTCATGATCTCGCGCATCACGTCCTGCATTTCCTCGGTGCTCAGGTCGAGCTGGGCGACGATGCGGCCCAAGGCTTCCTTGATATTCATGCGCGCACGCCTCCGGTCTGCTTGAGGAAGTTGGCGAACAGTTCGTGGCCCTGCTCGGTGAGGATGGACTCGGGGTGGAACTGCACGCCCTCGATGTTCAGGGTCTTGTGGCGCAGGCCCATGATTTCGTCGACCGAGCCGTCGTCATGCTGGGTCCAGGCGGTGATTTCCAGGCAGTCCGGCAGGGTTTCGCGCTTGACCACCAAGGAATGATAGCGGGTCACGGTGAGCGGCTTGTTGAGGCCGGCGAACACGCCCTTGTCCTGGTGGAACACCGGGCTGGTCTTGCCGTGCATCACCTGGCGCGCGCGCACCACGTCGCCGCCGTAGGCCTGGCCGATGCTCTGGTGGCCGAGGCAGACGCCGAGGATCGGCAGCTTGCCGGCGAAATGCAGGATGGCCTCGATGGACACCCCCGCCTCGGTCGGCGTACAGGGGCCGGGCGAGACCACGATGCGCTCGGGCTGCAACGCCTCGATCTCGGCAATGGTCAGCTCGTCGTTGCGGATCACGTGCACCTCGGCACCCAGCTCGCCGAGGTACTGCACCACGTTGTAGGTGAAGGAGTCGTAGTTATCAATCATCAGCAGCATGTCACGCTCCCCTTATTCGGCGGTCTGTTCGGCAAGGGCGACGGCGCGGAACATGGCACGGCGCTTGTTCAGGGTTTCTTCCCACTCCAGGGCGGGCACCGAGTCGGCGACGATGCCGGCACCGGCCTGCACGTGCAGCTCGCCGTCCTTGATCACCGCGGTGCGAATGGCGATGGCGGTGTCCATATTGCCGTTCCACGCGTAGTAGCCAACCGCGCCGCCGTAGACGCCGCGCTTGACCGGCTCCAGCTCGTCGATGATCTGCATGGCGCGGATCTTCGGCGCCCCGGACAGGGTGCCGGCCGGCAGGATGGCGCGCAGCGCATCCATCGCCGACAGCTCGGGTTTGAGCTGGCCGGTGACGTTGGAGACGATATGCATGACGTTGGAATAGCGCTCGATGACCATCTTCTCGGTGAGCTTGACCGAGCCGATCTGCGACACGCGGCCGGTGTCGTTGCGGCCCAGGTCGATCAGCATCAGGTGCTCGGCGATCTCCTTGGCGTCGGACAGCAGGTCCTCTTCCAGCGCCAGGTCGGCTTCTTCATTGGCGCCGCGCGGGCGGGTGCCGGCGATCGGGCGCACGGTGACCAGGCCGTCCTCGACCCGCACCAGTACCTCCGGCGAGGAGCCGACCACGTGGAAGTCGCCGAAGTTGAAGAAGTACATGTAGGGCGTCGGGTTGATGCAGCGCAGCGCGCGGTACAGGTCGATGGGCGCGGCCTTGAACGGGATCGACATGCGCTGGGAGATCACCACCTGCATGCAGTCGCCGGCGAGGATGTATTCCTTGATCGCGCTGACCGCCGCCTCGTAGTCGCCACGGCTGTAACTGGAGCGGAATGCCGGCTCCTCGCCCAGCGGCGCGGACAGGTCCACGCCAAGACGCGGGGTGATCGGCTGACGCAGCTGGCGCAGGATCTCGCCCAGGCGCGCCTGGCCCTGCGCGAAGGCGTCAGGCTGAGCCGGGTCGGCGAGGACGATGGCGTGCATCTTGCCGGCCAGGTTGTCGAACACCACCACGGCATCGGAGACCATCAGCAGGATATCCGGCGTACCCAGCGGATCGGGGTTGGGGCAGCTGGCCAGCTTCTGCTCGACGTAGCGCACGCTGTCGTAGCCGAAGTAGCCGACCAGGCCGCCGTTGAAACGCGGCAGACCGGCAATGGTCGGCACCTTGTAGCGCGCCTTGAACTGCTCGACGAAGGCCAGCGGATCGACGCTCTGCTGGCGCTCGACCTCGACGCCGTCGGTGCTGACCAGGATGTCGTGGCCATGCACGCGCAATACGGTGCGCGCCGGCAGGCCGATGATCGAGTAACGCCCCCACTTCTCGCCGCCCTGCACGGATTCCAGCAGGTAGGAGTTGGGCGCATCGGCCAGTTTCAGGTAGATGGACAGCGGCGTGTCGAAATCCACCAGGGTTTCGCAGGCCAGGGGGATGCGGTTGTAGCCTTCGGCGGCTAAACGCAGGAATTCTTCATGGGTCATGATCAGCCTCATGGCTCGGGGAAAACGGTCGGGTGCAAACGGGTCGCGCGCGGCGACCGGACGAAATCAGGCGCGCCAGCGCCAACGGGCCAGGGCCTTGATCACTTTCATCCAGAGTTTGCAGCTGACCACCACGGTGCGATCTCGACAGGCGGGGGAATAAGGAGAGCGGCCACGGTAGCGCAGCCGCTCGGCCTAAGCAACCGTCAGAGCAGTGCGGCCAGGCTATCGACCACCAGACTCGGCTGTTCCTCGGCAATCGGCCGACCGTGGTTGTAACCGTAGCTCACCGCCACGCAGGGCACGCCGGCGGCGCGCGCCGCCAGTACGTCGTTGCGCGAGTCGCCGACGAACAGCGCCTGCGCCGCGTTGACGCCGGCCAGACGCATCACCTGCAACAGCGCGGCCGGGTCCGGCTTCTGCTGTGGCAGGGTGTCGCCGCCGACTATCCAGCGAAAGTAGCCGCCCAGACCGACCTGCTCCAGCAGCGGCGCGACGAAGCGCTCCGGCTTGTTGGTCACCACCGCCAGCTCCACCGCCGCCGTGCTCAGCGCCTCGAGCAGCTCGTGCACGCCCGGATAGAGCGCGGTCAGCTGGTGGCAGTCGGCGTAGATATCGAGAAAGCGCGCCAGCGCGGCGTCCGTGTCGGCCTCGCTCACCGCCGCATGCTCCAGGCCGCCGGCCAGGGCACGGCGCACCAGCAC
>NZ_AVOF01000302.1:0-3943 GCF_000465935.2 Pseudomonas sp. EGD-AK9 | reverse complement strand
GCCCCCGTGCCACCGGCTGCCGAGGTGCCCGTCG
The DNA here is from genome assembly GCF_000465935.2 of Pseudomonas sp. EGD-AK9. Lineage (NCBI taxonomy): Bacteria > Pseudomonadati > Pseudomonadota > Gammaproteobacteria > Pseudomonadales > Pseudomonadaceae > Pseudomonas > Pseudomonas sp. EGD-AK9. Next base: position 3,909 of record NZ_AVOF01000302.1, on the reverse strand, counting down.
CCCCTGAGCCCGTGGCCGCGCCCGTCGTTCCGCCCAGCGAGACGGCGGTCGCCGCCCCGCTGCCTGCGACTCAGGACAAACCCAGCTTCTTCGCTCGCCTCAAGCAGGGCCTGAGCAAGACCAGCGCCAGCCTCGGCGAGGGCATGGCCAGCCTGTTCCTCGGCAAGAAGGCCATCGACGACGAGCTGCTCGACGAGCTGGAAACCCGCCTGCTCACCGCCGACGTCGGCGTCGAGGCCACCACCGCGATCATCGGCAACCTGACCCGCCGCGTGGCGCGCAAGGAGCTGGCCGACAGCGGCGCGCTGTACAAGGCGTTGCAGGAGGAGCTGGTCGGTCTGCTCAAGCCGGTCGAGCAGCCGCTGCTGATCGACGCCGGCAAGCAGCCCTACGTGATCCTGGTGGTCGGGGTGAACGGTGTGGGCAAGACCACCACCATCGGCAAGCTGGCCAAGAAGCTGCAACTGGAAGGCAAGAAGGTCATGCTCGCCGCCGGCGACACCTTCCGCGCTGCCGCGGTGGAGCAGCTGCAGGTTTGGGGCGAGCGCAACCAGATCGCGGTGATCGCCCAGCACACCGGCGCCGACTCGGCCTCGGTGATCTTCGACGCGGTGCAGGCCGCCAAGTCGCGCGGCATCGACGTGCTGATCGCCGACACCGCCGGCCGCCTGCACACCAAGGACAACCTGATGGAAGAGCTGAAGAAGGTCCGTCGGGTGATCGGCAAGCTGGACGAGACCGCGCCGCACGAGGTGTTGCTGGTGCTCGACGCCGGCACCGGACAGAACGCCATCAACCAGGCCAAGCAGTTCGACCAGACGGTGAACCTCAGCGGCCTGGCGCTGACCAAGCTGGACGGCACCGCCAAGGGCGGGGTGATCTTCGCCCTGGCCAAGCAGTTCGGCCTGCCGATCCGCTATATCGGCGTCGGCGAGGGCATCGACGACCTGCGGCCGTTCCAGGCGCAGGCCTTCGTCCAGGCACTTTTCGAGGAGCGCGAGCAGGGATGATCCGATTCGAGCAGGTCGCCAAGCGTTATGCCAATGGCCATGTCGGGCTGCACGAGCTGAGTTTTCGCGTTCGCCCCGGCGAGTTTCTCTTCGTCACCGGCCACTCCGGCGCCGGCAAGAGCACCTTGCTGCGCCTACTGCTGGCGATGGAGCGGCCGACCAGCGGCAAGCTGATGCTGGCCGGGCATGACCTCTCCACCATCACCAATGCGCAGATTCCCTTCCTGCGTCGGCAGATCGGCGTGGTGTTCCAGAATCACCAGCTGCTGTTCGACCGCACCGTGTACGACAACGTCGCCCTGCCGCTGCAGATCCTCGGCCTGGCCAAGCCGGAGATCGCCAAACGGGTCGGCGCCGCGCTGGAGCGGGTCAGCCTCAGCGACAAGGCCGCGCAGGCGCCCGGCGATCTGTCCACCGGCCAGCAGCAGCGCGTCGGCATCGCCCGCGCCATCGTCCACCGCCCGGCTCTGCTGCTGGCGGACGAACCTACCGGCAACCTCGACCCGCGCCTGGCCGCGGAGATCATGGGGGTGTTCGAGGACATCAACCGGCTTGGCACCACCGTATTGATCGCCAGTCACGACCTGGCGCTGATCGCGCGCATGCGCCATCGCATGCTCACCCTGCAACGCGGTCGCCTGATCGGCGACGGGGAGGCTGCCTGATGAGCGCGTCGAAGATGCCGCCACCGCAGCCGGCCGAACGGGTCGGCGCGGCACCACGCAACAAGGTCAGCGACCAGCTGCCGGAAGACGGCCCGGATTTTCGCACCCTGCTGCATGCCTGGCTGGAAAGCCACCGCGCCAGCCTGGTCGACAGCCTGCGCCGCCTGGCCCGCCAGCCCATCGGCAGCTTCTTCACCTGCCTGGTGATGGCTGTGGCGCTGAGCCTGCCCATGGGCCTGGCGCTGCTGCTGGACAACGTCGAGAAGCTCGGCGGCTCCTGGCAGCGTGCGGCGCAGATTTCCCTGTTCCTCGAACTGGAGGCCGGCGAGCGCGAGGGCCAGGCCCTGCGCGAGCAGATCGCGGCGATGGACGACGTCGCCGAGGTCGAGTGGATCAGCCGCGAGCAGGCGCTGGAGGAGTTCCAGCAGCTGTCCGGGCTGGGCGAGGCGCTCAAGGAGCTGCCGCAGAACCCGCTGCCGGGAGTGATCCTGGTGACCCCGGTGGAGGTCGACAAGGCCAAGCTGGAAGCCCTGCGCCTGCGTCTGGCCGAGTTGCCGCGGGTGCAGCAGGCGCAGCTCGACCTGGTCTGGGTCGAGCGCCTGACGGCCATCCTCAAGCTCGGCGACCGTTTCGTCTTCGGCCTCAGCCTGCTGCTGATCCTCGCCTTGCTGCTGGTGATCGGCAACACCATCCGCCTGCATATCGAGAACCGCCGCGCCGAGATCGAGGTGATCAAGCTGGTCGGCGGCACCGACGGCTACGTGCGCCGGCCCTTCCTTTATATGGGCGCGCTGTACGGCATCGGCGCCGGCGTATTCGCCTGGCTGCTGCTGGCTTTCGGCCTGGATTGGCTGAACGATGCGGTGGTACGGTTGGCCGGCTTGTACGGCAGCGATTTCGCCCTCGGCGGGGTGCCCTCGTCCGATGGTCTGTCCCTGCTGCTCGGCGCCGTGCTCTTGGGCTATATTGGCGCCTGGCTGGCCGTGGCGCGTCATCTCAACGAATTGGCGCCTCGGTGATAAGTCATTGTTTTCATTGATATTGACTATCTGTAACGGAACTTATCCACAGGATCCGCGTCAGATGGCGCAGTGCTAAACTGCACGAGTTTCGTGAATCGGAGGATTCGAATGTCCACTTCCTTGCAACCTGTTCATGCTCTGGTTCCAGGCGCCAACCTGGAGGCTTACGTGCATGCGGTCAACAGCATCCCGCTGCTGACGCCGGAGCAGGAGCGCGAGCTGGCCGAGAGTCTCTACTACCAGCAGGATCTCGAGGCCGCCCGGCAGATGGTGCTGGCCCACCTGCGTTTCGTCGTACATATCGCCCGCAGCTACGCCGGCTACGGCCTGGCCCAGGCCGATCTGATCCAGGAAGGCAACGTCGGCCTGATGAAGGCGGTCAAGCGCTTCAACCCGGAAATGGGCGTGCGCCTGGTGTCCTTCGCCGTGCACTGGATCCGCGCCGAGATCCACGAGTTCATCCTGAAGAACTGGCGCATCGTCAAGGTCGCCACCACCAAGGCGCAGCGCAAGCTGTTCTTCAACCTGCGCAGCCAGAAGAAGCGTCTGGCCTGGCTGAACAACGACGAAGTCACCGCCGTGGCCAAGAGCTTGGGCGTCGAGCCGCACGAAGTGCGCGAGATGGAAAGCCGCCTGACCGGCCAGGACATGGCCTTCGACCCGGCCGCCGACGCCGACGACGACAGCGCCTTCCAGTCGCCCGCGCATTATCTGGAAGACCACCGCTACGACCCGGCTCGCCAGCTGGAGGACGCCGACTGGAGCGACAGCTCCAGCAGCAACCTGCATGAGGCCCTGGAAAGCCTCGACGAGCGCAGCCGCGACATCCTTTACCAGCGCTGGCTGGCCGAGGAGAAGGCGACCCTGCACGACCTGGCCGCCAAGTACAACGTCTCGGCCGAGCGTATCCGTCAGCTCGAGAAGAACGCCATGAACAAGCTCAAGGGCTCCATCGCCGCTTGAGTCATGCACGCGAATCAAGCCGCACCCGGGTGCGGCTTTTTTCTGTCCGGAGAAAATGCCTGTGAACAGACCGCCGTTGAAAGCGCAGCACTGGCTGCTGTTCGGCCTCGTCGCCGCGCTGTTCTTCGCCTGGGGCGCCTGGCTGATGCGCAGCGGCGAGGTGACGCCGGTGGCCGATCTGCCGCGGTGGCGCGACGCGCTGCTGCAGCCGTTGGCGGAAGAGCGCCTGGCGCTGCGCGAGGTGCAGGC
>NZ_AVOF01000301.1:0-3960 GCF_000465935.2 Pseudomonas sp. EGD-AK9 | reverse complement strand
GGCACCTCGCGGCCGTGGCGTTCGGCGGCGGCGCGGGCGAAGTGCTCGAACAGCAGCGGAATGTCCTCGCGGCGCTCGCGCAGCGGCGGAATCTGCAGGGTGGCGACGTTCAGACGGTACAGCAGGTCCTCACGAAAGCGCCCGGCCTTCACCTCGCCCTGCAGATCCGGCTTGGCCGCGCTGATCACCCGCAGGTCGACCTGGATGCTCTTGTTCGAGCCCAGGCGTTCCAGGGTCTTCTCCTGCAGCACGCGCAGCAGCTTGACCTGCTGCGCCAGCGGCAGACTCTCCACCTCGTCGAGGAACAGGGTGCCGCCGTCGGCGTGCTCGATGCGGCCGATGCGCTTGGCCTGGGCGCCGGTGAAGGCGCCGCTCTCGTGGCCGAACAGCTCGCTCTCGAAGATGGTCTCGGGAATCGCCGCGCAGTTCAGCGCGGCGAAGGCCTTGCCGGCGCGCGGGCTGAAGTCGTGCAGACAGCGCGCCACGCGCTCCTTGCCGCTGCCGGTCTCGCCGCGGATCAGCACGTTGACCGAGGTGCCGGCCAGCTCGAGGATCTGCCGGCGCAGGTTCTCCATCGGCCGCGAGATGCCGATCAGCTGGCTCTCGATACGGCCCTTGTCGGCCACCTGCTGGCGCAGCTGGCGGTTCTCGCAGACCAGGCGGCGCTTGTCGAGGGCGCGGCGCACGCTGTCGAGCAGGCGCTCGGGGGTGAAGGGTTTCTCGATGAAGTCGTAGGCGCCCTGGCGCAGCGCCTGCACCGCCATGGGCACATCGCCATGGCCGGTGACCAGGATCACCGGCAGGTCGGCGTCCAGCGCCAGCAGCTTGTCGAGCAGCTGCAGGCCATCGCTGCCGGGCATGCGTACATCGCTGACGACTATGCCGGGGTAGTCGCGATCGACCAGGGCCAGGGCCTCGGCCGCGCTGGCGCAGCTGCGCACGGTGAAACCGGACAGCTCCAGCCACTGCTGCACTGCCTCGCGAATCGCCGCCTCGTCGTCGACCACTATCACCTGAGCGCTCATGCCACCTCCTCTCGAAAACGGCGGGCAGTGTAGCCCACAAGATTCAACGCGGTCCGTAGGGTGGATGACGCTGTTTTCATCCACCATGGTTGCCATGGCCTGGTGGATGGGTGAAGCGCCATCCACCCTACGCACCACCAATTCCCCGGATTGCAGCCGGGCTACGGAGCGTGCACGGGCCGTGGGCGGGGCTTTAACCGCGAAACATCGGCGCTGCTGTCGCGGCTGCGACTGCATGGATGCAGGAGGTAGGGCGAAGCAGGATGCCCGAGCCGAAAGCCCCTGCCACAGGGTCACGGTGCCGCCGGCAAGCTCAGGGTGAACCGCGCACCGCGCTCGCCGTTGTGCGCCTGCAGGCTGCCGCCCAGCTCGCGGACGATGCCGTAGGACACCGCCAGGCCGAGGCCCAGGCCCTGGCCCACCGGCTTGGTGGTGAAGAACGGCTCGAACACCCGGCCCAGGGTTTCCTCGGCGATGCCGCCGCCGCTGTCCTCGACGCTCAGCAGGCAGGCGTCGCCGTCGCGGGCGATACGCACCTCGAGAATGCGCGCCTCGCTGTCGGCCATGGCGTCGAGGGCGTTGTGCAGCAGGTTGAGCAGCACCTGCTCGAGGCGGATGGCGTCGCCGAGCACCTCGGCCTCGTCGTCCACCCGCGTGCGCAGTTCCACCTGCTCGCTGCGCATGCGCGGCGCCAGCAGCTGCAGCGCCTGTTCCAGCACGTCGCCCAGGCACAGGCGCTCGCTGAGGCCGGCCGGGGTCTTGCGGGCGAAGGTCTTCAGGTGACCGGTGAGCGCGGCCATGCGCTGCAGCAGGCCGTCGATGCGCTGCAGGCCCTCGCGCACCGCTTCCGGCCGGCCGCTGTCGAGCAGCAGGCGCAGGCTGCCGAGCTGCATCTGCAGGGCGGTCAGCGGCTGGTTGATCTCATGCGCCAGGGCCGCCGACATCTGCCCCAGGGCGGCCATCTTGGCGGCGTGCACCAGGCCGTCCTGGGCCTGGCGCAGCTCGGCGGTGCGCAGCTCCACCTCGCGCTCCAGGCGCTCGCGGATGCCGGCCTGCAGGCGCTGGTTCTTGCGCCGCTGGGCGAGGAACAGCAGCAGGAAGGCCAGGGTCATCCACACCCCGGCGGCGGCCAGGCGGTAGCTGCGCACGCTGTCGGCCAGGCCGGACGGCTCGCCGAGCAGGTGCAGGGTCCAGCCCTCCTCGGGCATGGCCAGGCGCTGCCAGAGGTAGTCGCGGCTGCCGTCCGGGCCGTCCACCCGCACCCACTGGGCATCCTCGTCGATGCGCCGGTGGACCTCCTGGGCCAGCGGCTGCAGCGCCTGTTCGGCGTACTTGCGCACCTCCACCAGCTCGGCCCGCGCCTGCTCGTCGAGCGCCTGCAGGGCGCGGAAACGCCAGGCCGGCTTGTTGCTGAGGATCACCACCTGGTAGCTGTCGGCCACCAGCAGCACGCCGGGCTGGCCGACCCATTCGCGCTGCAGCTCCTCCAGCTCCAGCTTGACCACCAGCACGCCGAGCAGGCTGCCGTCGTCGTCGCGCACCACATGGGAGAGGAAGTAGCCGGGGATGCCGGTGGTCACGCCCACCGCGAAGTAGCGCGCGCCTTCGTCGCGCAGGGCGTCCTGGAAGTAGGGGCGGAAGGCGTAGTTGTTGCCGACGAAGCTGCTCCAGTCGCGCCAGTTGCTCGCCACCAGGGTCTCGCCGCGGGCATCGAGCAGGTACAGCACGGTGGAGCCGGCGGCGGCGTTGAGCCGTTCCAGGCGCTGGTTGAGGGCATGGCGCAGCTGGCGATCCTGCGGCGCGCGCAGCAGGCTCTTGATGTCGCTGTCCAGCGCCAGCACCTCGGGCACCGAGCTGAAGCGCTCGACCAGGGTGCGGATCGACTGGGCGTAGAGCTGCAGCTGGCCGCGCGCCTCGACGCTGCGCTCGGCCCAGGCGCGCTGCTCGGCATGGCGCCCGCCCAGCCAGACGCTGAGCAGCAGGCCGGCGAGAATGGCCAGAACGGTGAAGGCGACGCGGTAGCGGTGCTGCTGCGGCATGGGCGGCTCGGAGGGCGGAGTCGAGCCGCATCTTACTCCAGCAGCTGCTCAGCGATAGAGGTCGGCGCGGGTCCAGGGCAGGTCGTGACTGCCGTCCTCGCGCGGCTTCACCGCGAGTATCTGGTGCAGGTTCATCCAGCCATGCTGGAAGCCGTAGGCGCAGCCGGCCAGGTACAGCCGCCAGATGCGCAGGGCCTTTTCCGGCACCAGCGCCGCCGCCTGCTGCAGACGCTGCTCCAGGCCCTGGCTCCACAGCTGCAGGGTGCGCGCGTAGTGCAGGCGCAGGCTCTCGACGTCGACGATTTCCAGGCCGGCCTCGCTGATCGCGGTGCCGATGGTGACCAGGTGCGGCAGCTCGCCCTGGGGAAACACGTAGCGGTCGATGAACTCGCCGGCGCCGCGCCCCACCGGGCGGCCGTCGGTGAAGCGCGAGGTGATGCCGTGGTTCAGCACCAGGCCGCCGGTCTTCACCGCAGCGAACAGGCGCTGGCAGTACAGCGCCAGGTTGGTGTGGCCGACGTGCTCGAACATGCCGACGCTGACCACCTTGTCGAAGCGGCCGTCCTGCGGCAGGTCGCGGTAGTCCAGCAGCTGCAGCTCGACCCTGTCGCCCAGGCCCTCCTCGGCCACGCGCTGGCGGCCCAGCTCCAGCTGCGCCTGGCTGAGGGTGATGCCGAACACCTCGGCGCCGAACTCGCGCGCGGCGAAGCGGGCCAGGCCGCCCCAGCCGCAGCCGACGTCGAGCAGCTTGTCACCGGCCTGCAGGCGCAGCTTGCGGCACAGATGGCGCAGCTTGGCCTGCTGGGCCTGGTCGAGGTCTTCCTCGCCGGTCTCGAAATAGGCGCAGGAATAGACCATGTCGCGGTCCAGCCACAGCCGGTAGAAGTCGTTGGACA
>NZ_AVOF01000300.1:0-3969 GCF_000465935.2 Pseudomonas sp. EGD-AK9 | reverse complement strand
CGTCCAGGCCAAGGCCGTCGAGCGAGGCGAGCAGGGCGGTGCGCCCGGCCAGCAGGCGGCCGAGTTCGTCGGGCGCCTCGGCCGCGCTCAGCAGCGGAATGTCGAAGGCGAAGCGGGTGCCCTGGCCGGGGGTGCTCTGCACCTCGATGCGGCCGTCCATCATCTCCACCAGCTCCTTGCTGATGGCCAGGCCCAGGCCGCTGCCGCCGTAGCGGCGGGTGGTGCTGGAGTCGCCCTGGGCGAAGGATTCGAACAGCTGGGCCAGGGCCTGCTCGCTGATGCCGATGCCGCTGTCGCTGACGGCGAACACCAGGTGCGGCTGGCCGTGGCTGTCGCTGCGGCGGCTGACGCTGATCGCCACGTGGCCCTCGGGGGTGAATTTCAGGGCGTTGCTGAGCAGGTTCATCAGCACCTGCTTGAGCCGCGTCGGGTCGCCCTGGATGCGCCGCGGCACGCCGCCTTCGAGGCTGACGTAGAGGCGCAGGCGCTTGTCCAGGGCCTGGCCGGTGAACAGGCTGAGGGTCTCGGAGATCAGGTCTTCCAGGTCGAACTCGATCTGCTCCAGGCTGAGCTTGCCGGACTCGATGCGGGCGTAGTCGAGGATGTCGTTGATCACCGCCATCAGCGAGCTGCCGGAGCTGGAGATGGTGTCGACGTAGAAGCGCTGGCTGCGATCCAGCGGCGTCTCGCGCAGCAGCTGCAGCATGCCCAGCACGCCGTTGAGCGGGGTGCGGATCTCGTGGCTCATCTTGGCCAGGAAGCGGCTCTTGGCCTGGCTCTCGAACTCGGCCTGCTCGGCGGCGCGGCGCGAGCGGAAGCCTTCCTCCTTGAGCAGGTTGATGCGGTCGGCCAGGCCGATGGACAGGGTGATCAGCTCGATGGTCACGCCGATCTTCACCACCGTGGCGCCGAACACGCCGAACACTTCCAGGCCCAGCGAGCCGGTGGTGGCCTGGATGAAGGCGAACAGCAGGATGGCCCAGGCCAGGGTGTAGTAGGAACCGTAGCGCACGCCACGGCGCCAGACGTAGACGCCGGTGAGCAACAGGATCAGCGACACCAGCGAGACGGTGACGCTGGCCAGGATGTTCCAGGCGGAAAGGCCGATCAGCGGCGCCGACAGCAGGATGCCGGCGCAGGCCAGCATCAGCAGGCGCAGGCCGGTGTCCAGGCGCGGGAAGTACTGGCGCGCGTGGAGGAAGTGGCGGCTGAACTGGATGGCGGTCAGGCAGTGCAGGTACATCAGGATGTAGATGCTCACCGACTGGAAGGCCACGTGCTCGGGCAGCAGCTTGAACAGCATGCCGTCGAAGCAGGCGGCGAGCAGGCCGACGTTGAGGTTGTAGGCCAGGTACCAGAGGTAGGCGGCTTCGCGCAGCGACAGGTAGAGGAACAGGTTGTAGCAGAACATGGCGAACAGCACGCCGTAGAACGCGCCGTTGAAGCCCATGAGGTTTTCCTGGGCCACCGCGCTGGCGCCGTAGGTGCTGAAGAACAGCGGCACGAACACCGTGCTGGTGGTGTCGACGCGCACCAGCAGGGTGCTGACGCCGGGCTCCAGCTGCAGCGGGAACCAGAAGTTGCGCACCTGCACCGGGCGCTGGGAGAAGGCGTAGCGGTCGCCGCTTTCCTGTTCCAGGCGGCGGCCGTCGGGGGCGACGAGGAAGACCTGCAGGTGGTCGAGCAGCGGGTAGTTGACCTCCAGGTAGCCGCCCAGCTCCTGCGTCAGGCCGTTGACCAGGCGCACCTTGAACCACCACACCGAGGCGTTCTTGCCCTGGTTGGCGTGCTCGCCCGTGATGCGGCGGAAGGCGTCGTCGTCCAGCGCCAGTACTTGGTCGACGCTCAGCTGGCCGCCGACGTCCTCGTAGTAGCCGGTGTAGGGGCCGAGGGAAAGGCGCAGGTCGTCGCTATCCAGCGGCGCGGGTGGCAGGGCCCAGCTCGGGGACGTCAGCCAGAACAGCAGCAAAGCCAGGCACAGACGAGGCATCCGGAAACCTCAGTGGGCCACCAACAATGGCCGGGAATCATGTCCAACGTCGCGTTGCGACGGCCCGAAGGGTGACCGCCAGGGATGGCTGGCGGTTGCAGCGGGGGCGCTCGCGGCCCCCGGGGTTCTTTCGCGCCACTTTGCCCGGATGCGCGGGCCCCTTCAAGCGTCCTTGTCGTGCTGGCCGAGCAGGCTGTCCACCGGCGGGACGCGCGTCTCGCTTTCCATCTGTGCGTCGTGTTCGAGCTGGTGGCTGAAACGCTCCAGCGAGCCCTGCGCCGGCTGCGCGTCGCTGGCGAACACCGGCGGGCTGAGCAGGTAGGCAGTGAGCAGGCGGCTGAGCGCCTTGAGGCTGTCGATATGGGTGCGCTCGTAGCCGTGGGTGGCGTCACAGCCGAAGGCCAGCAGCGCGGTGCGGATGTCGTGGCCGGCGGTGACCGCCGACTGCGCGTCGCTGTGGTAGTAGCGGAACAGGTCGCGGCGCACCGGGATTTCCTGCTCGGCGCCCAGGCGCAGCAGCTGGCGCGACAGGTGATAGTCGTAGGGGCCGCCGGAGTCCTGCATGGCCACGCTGACCGCGTGTTCGCTGGACTGCTGGCCGGGCGCCACCGGGGCGATGTCGATGCCGACGAACTCGCTGACGTCCCAGGGCAGCGCGGCGGCGGCGCCGGAGCCGACCTCCTCGGTGATGGTGAACAGCGGGTGGCAGTCGATCTCCGGCTGCAGGCCGTGCTCCTTGATGGTCTTCAGCGAGGCCAGCAGGGCGGCGACGCCGGCCTTGTCGTCGAGGTGGCGGGCGCTGATATGGCCGCTCTCGGTGAATTCCGGCAGCGGGTCGAAGGCGACGAAATCGCCCACCGAGATGCCCAGCGACTCGCAGTCGGCGCGGGTGGTGGTGTAGGCGTCGAGGCGCAGCTCGATGTGGTCCCAGCTGATCGGCAGGTTGTCCACCGCGGTGTTGAAGGCGTGCCCGGAGGCCATCAGCGGCAGCACGCTGCCGCGCAGCACGCCCTGGTCGGTGAACACGCTGACCCGGCTGCCCTCGGCGAAGCGGCTCGACCAGCAGCCCACCGGGGCCAGGCCGAGACGGCCGTTGTCCTGCACCTCGCGGACGATGGCGCCGATGGTGTCGAGGTGCGCCGACACCGCGCGGTCGCAGCGCTCGCAATCGCTCTGGCGGCCCTTGAGGGTGGCGCGGATGGTGCCGCGGCGGGTCAGCTCGAAGGGGATGTCGAGGTCGTTCAGGCGCTCGGCGACGTAGCGCACTATGGTGTCGGTGAAGCCGGTGGGGCTGGGGATGGCGAGCATCTCCAGCAGCACCTTCTGCAGGTAGTCGAGGTCGGGTTCGGGTAGTTGCGGCATATGGACTCCTCGGCGTTGCCATTGCCCCTCGCCCGTTTACGGGAGAGGGGAGGGAGAGGGCTACCGATCAGCGCTCAGCTGATCACCTGGCTCAGCGGGAACAGCAGGTCGACGAAGCGTTCGGCGGTCGGCTGCGGTTCGTGGTTGGCCAGGCCGGCGCGTTCGTTGGCCTCGATGAACACATGCTGCGGCTGGTCGGCGGCCGGCACCAGCAGGTCGAGGCCGACCACCGGGATCTCCAGGGCGCGCGCGGCCTTGATCGCCGCCTCGCGCAGGCTCGGGTGGAGGATCGCGGTGACGTCCTCCAGGGTGCCGCCGGTGTGCAGGTTGGCGGTCTTGCGCACGGCCAGGCGCTGACCGGCCGGCAGCACGCTGTCGTAGTCGAGGCCGGCGCCGTGCAGGGTGCGCAGGGTTTCGGCGTCCTTGGGAATGCGGCTTTCGCCGCCGGTGGCGGCCTGGCGCCGGCGGCTCTGCGCGTCGATCAGCGCGCCTACGCTGTGGCGGCCGTCGCCGATGATCTCGGCCGGGCGACGGATGGCCGCGGCGACCACATCAAAGCCGATCACCAGCACGCGCAGGTCGTGGCCTTGGTGGAAGCTTTCCAGCAGCACGCGCTG
>NZ_AVOF01000299.1:0-3982 GCF_000465935.2 Pseudomonas sp. EGD-AK9 | reverse complement strand
CGGCCTGGCCGCCGCCGCTTCGGCGCGCCTGCTCGGCGCCGCCGTGGTCATAGTCGGCGACGTCAACCCGGTGCGTCTGGCCCATGCCAAGGCGGTGGGCTTCGAGATCGCCGACCTGTCCAAGGACACCCCGCTGCATGAGCAGATCGCCGAGCTGCTGGGCGAGCCGGAAGTCGACTGCGCCATCGACTGCGTAGGCTTCGAGGCCCGCGGTCACGGCCATGACGGCGTGCAGCACGAGGCCCCGGCCACCGTGCTCAACTCGCTGATGCAGGTCACCCGCGTGGCCGGCAAGATCGGCATTCCCGGCCTCTACGTCACCGAAGACCCGGGCGCGGTGGACGCGGCGGCGAAGATCGGCGCCCTGAGCATCCGCTTCGGCCTCGGCTGGGCCAAGTCGCACAGCTTCCACACCGGCCAGACCCCGGTGATGAAGTACAACCGTGCGCTGATGCAGGCCATCATGTGGGATCGCATCAACATCGCCGAGGTGGTCGGCGTGCAGGTCATCAGCCTGGACCAGGCCCCCAACGGCTACCACGAGTTCGATGCCGGGGTGCCGAAGAAATTCGTCATCGACCCGCACAAGACCTTCAGCGCGGCCTGATCGCGCTGCGCTGCACGGTGGACGGGCCGCGTGCCCGTCCGCCCCGATTCAATGTTGGTGCTACGGCCAGGCGCATTGGTCCGCGCCTTTTTTCGGGAGCCTGCGGGCTCCCTTTTTTCGTGCCGGCGTCACGCGCCCTCGGCGCGAATCTGCGCGATGCGCGCGTCCTTGTCCTGCCACAGCTGCGTCACCCAGCCCTGCAGGTACTGGCGAAATTCGCCGTCGTTCTCGTAGTCGCCCTGCCACAGCGCCGGGTCCAGCTCGCGGGTCTGGATATCCACTATGACCTTCGCCACCTGACCGCTGAGCAGTGCCCAGAAGCCCGGCACGCCTTGGCCCGGATAGACCAGGGTGACGTCCAGCACGGCGTCGATCTGCTCGCCCAGGGTGGCGAGGACAAAGGCCACGCCGCCGGCCTTGGGCTTGAGCAGATGCTGGTAGGGCGAGCCCTGCTGCGCCTGCTTGGCCGGGGTGAAGCGGGTGCCTTCGAGGTAGTTGACCACGGTCACCGGCAGGCGCTTGAACTTCTCGCAAGCGGCCCTGGTGATCTCCAGGTCCTTGCCCTTCATCTGCGGATTCTTCTCCAGAAACGCTTTCGAATAGCGCTTCATGAAGGGGTAGTCGAGCGCCCAGAAGGCCAGGCCGAGCAGCGGCACCCAGATCAGCTGCTGCTTGAGGAAGAACTTGAAGTAGGGCGTCTTGCGGTTGAACGCCTGCACCAGCGCCGGGATGTCGACCCAGGACTGGTGGTTGCTGATCACCAGGTAGGAGCGGTCGCGGCGCAGCTCGGCGTTGCCGCGGATGTCCCAGTGGGTCGGGGTGGTCAGGGCGAAGATGCGCTTGCAGTTCTCCGCCCAGAACTCGGCCACCCACATCACCCCGCGCGAGCAGGCGTCGCGCGCCGTCTGGCCGGGCAGGACGAACTTGGCCAGGGCGATCAGCAGCAGCGGGCCGATCAGGATCAGGGTGTTGGCGAGCAACAGCACGAGGTTGGCAAGGCCGGTCAGCAGCGGGCGCATATCGACTCCATGATGGGCGGTGGCCGGCCATGATAAGCAAGGCGCGGCGCGGCCTCCAAGGGCGGCGGCGGGCCGCTTGGTAACACCTTGTCACGCCGCCCGGGGAACAGGGTGGCGCCGGGGGCGGTCGGAAATCCGGTCTATCCCCTTACAGGAGTACCGACCTTGAACCATGCCCTGATCCTGCTGGCCGCGCTGCTCAGCCTGCCGGCCCTGGCCAATCAGCAACCCACGCTGTACGGCCGTTACGAGCTGATCGAACTGCCCGAGCTGGGCCAGACCCTCAAGGCCAAGATGGACACCGGCGCCATGACCGCCTCGCTGTCGGCCAAGGACATCCAGCGCTTCGAGCGCGACGGCGAGGACTGGGTGCGCTTTCGCCTGGCGGTGGACGGCGCCGAGCAGCGTGTGCATGAGCACCCGCTGGTGCGCATCGCCGAGATCAAGACGCGCAGCGAGGAGCTGGCCGGCCAGCCGCTGAAGACGGCGGCGGCCTCGCAGCGCCCGGTGATCGAGCTGCCGGTGTGCCTGGGCGAGGAGCAGCGCACCATCGAGGTCAACCTCACCGACCGCAGCACCTTCAACTACCCCCTGCTGATCGGCGCCAGCGCCCTGCGCGATTTCGGCGCGGCGGTGAACCCCGCCGAACGCTACACCCGCGAGCGGCCGCAGTGCTGAACTAGGTTCAGTACGAAAAGTCGTCGAGCGAAGGTCAGGCAAGGCAAAAAGCGGTGAGGAAGCGGAGTGTACGAGCTGTACATGAGCATTCCGAACCGATTTTTAACGAAGCATCACCGAGCGCAGGCACTTTTCGTGCAGAACCTAGACTGCGGGCACGGGGCCATAGCCCCCTGCCCGCGGTCGCCGAGTGCTCCAGGATGGCGGCCTGTTTCTTGCTTGATGCAGTTTCTTACCTGGCCCGCGAGGGCCCGTGGAACTCGTTGAGGTGTCGCGATGACTGGAGTACTCAAACCGGGTGTGCGGCTGCTGGAGCGGTTCAGCTTCGCGCGCAAGTTTCAGCTGGTGTTCCTGCTGTTCGCCCTGCCGCTGGGCTATGCCCTGTGGGTGATCGGCAGCGACTACCTGGGTCGCCTGCAGGCCATCGACCACGAGCTGGAAGGCGCGCAGGCGCTGCAGTCCATGGCCCTGGTGCAGCGCGAACTGATCGCCCAGCGCACCCTGCTGGCGCGCTGGAAGGGCACCGATAACGCCGCCGAGGGGCTGCTGCGCCAGCGCGAGGCGCAGCTCGACGAGGCCCTGCAGCAAGCCGCCGCGCCGCTGCAAAGTGCGCTGATCGGCGCCCAGGCGCGCGAACATTTCCAGGCGCTGCAGGCCGAACGCGCTGGGCTTCAGGCGCAGGCCCTGGCCCCTGTGGCGTTACCGGATGCGCTGGAGCGTTACCAGAAGACCCTGCTGCACCTGCTCGCCCTGCGCGAACAGGTGGCCACCGACAGCGGCCTGATCCTCGATCCGCGCCTGGCCACCTACCTGATGATGGAGCAGCTCACCTACATCCTGCCGCGTCTGCTCGAACAGCTCGGCACCTTCGCCGCCCAGGGCCATGGCGCGGTGGTGTCGCAGCATTTCACCCTGCAGAGCCGGGTGCTGATCCGCGACCTGCGCCGCGGCCTCGACGAGCAGCGCGCGCAGCTGATCAAGGCGCAGAGCACCCTGCAGCGCGAGGCGCCGCAGGCCATGCGCCAGCTGGCCGGGCCGTTCGAGGCGGCGCTGGCCGGCTTCGACCAGTTCCTCGCGCAGATCGACCGCGACATGTTCGAGGCCAGCCCCATGGCGCTGACCCCGGAGCAGTTCGTGCAGCGCGTCGAGGCCCTGGAGGCGCAGTTGCAGGGGCTGCAGCAAGCGGTCTACGACCAGTTCGCCACGAGCCTGGGGCAGCATCGCCAGCGCGCGCTGCTGACCATGGTCGAGGTGATCGGCGCTTTCGTCCTGCTCACCCTGCTGGCGCTGTACGTGCTGCTGTGCCTCAACGCCTCGATCCGGCGTAGCACCGCCGGCATCATCGAAGCGGCGGAAAGCCTGCGCGACGGCGACCTGCGCGTGCGCATGCAGGTGCACGGCGCCGACGACCTGGCCTCCATCGCCCAGGCGCTGAACAGTGCCGTGGCGCAGCTGCGCGACTCGCTGCAGGGCGTCGGCCGCGAGAGCCGTCAGCTCGACGACACGGTGCAGCTGCTCGGCGGCCAGGCCCGCGACGCGCTGGATGCGGTGGAGCAGCAGCAGGCGCAGATGAGCCAGATCGCCACCGCCGCCACGCAGATGGCCGCCACCGCGCAGAGCGTGGCGCAGAGCTGCGAGCAGGCCGCGGTGGAGGCGCAGCAGACCCGCGAGGTGGCGC
>NZ_AVOF01000298.1:0-3989 GCF_000465935.2 Pseudomonas sp. EGD-AK9 | reverse complement strand
AACCGCGCCCGGCTGCGCCGAGCAAGCGTCCGCCGGCCGGCGACGGCCAGCGTCCGGGCTTCGGCCGCAAGCGCTAAGTGTCAGCCAGAAAAAAGGGGCCTCCGTATGGGGCCCCTTTTTTTGTCCTGCCATTCGTGTTTGTCACCCTTGGGGCTACGAACCTGCAGCTTGCCGCGGCCTCTATCCCGCCATGGTCAGGCGATTGCGTCCCTCGCGTTTGGCGATATACAGGGCGCCGTCGGCGCGGCGCAGCAGGCTTTCGCTGGACTCGCCCGGCAGCAGGCTGGCGCAGCCGAGGCTGATGGACACCTCGATCGGCCGGCCGCCGTCCAGGCACTGCAGTTCCAGCACGGCGTAGCGCAGGCGCTCGCCGACCAGCGCCGCGGCCTCGCGGCAGGTGTTGGAGAGCACCACGAGAAACTCCTCGCCGCCGTAGCGGAACACCATGTCGATATTGCGCAGCTGGTTCTTCAGGGTCTGCGCCACGGCCTTGAGCACCTCGTCGCCGAGGGCATGGCCGTGGCTGTCGTTGATCTGCTTGAAGTGATCGATATCCAGCATCAGCAGCGACAGCGGCTGCAGGTTGCGCCGGGCCAGGTCCACCTCGCGCTGCAGTACCTGGTCCATGGCGATGCGGTTGCCGGTGTCGGTCAGCGGGTCGCGCAGCGCGTTCTGCAGCGCGGTGCGGTAGAGCAGGGCGTTGCGCAGCGGAAACAGCAGGCAGGCCAGCAGCGATTCCAGTTGCGCCAGTTCGTCGTCGGCAAAGCGCAGCTTGCGGCGGAAGATCAGTTCGCCCAGGTACTCGCCCTCATGGCTCAGGCGGTAGCCGGCCGAGTGCGGCGCCCGTTCGCCTAGCTCCAGGCGCAGGTCGTGGGTCGGATGGGCGAAGGCCAGGGCATCGAGCGGCACCAGGCGCTGCACTTCGCGGAAGAACAGGCTGACGATGCGCTCGGCGTCCAGGCTGGTCTGCAGCTGCAGGCCCAGCTGCTGGCGCAGCTCGACCAGGCTGGCGGGCTTGAGCGGCAGGTTGCGGTTGCCGGTGAAGCCCAGACGCTGCAGCTTGGCCGCGTCGAAATCGATGGTGTTGGTCTGGTTGGGGGGAACCATGGAGCTGATCCTCTGGCGCGATGTAGCGACGACGAGAGGGTTAGAGCGAATTTCATGCCAGCTGGTTCAAATGCGGTGAAAGCCCTGTGAAGTCAGTCACTTATATATCGCAGAAGGTGGCCAATGGCCGGCTTTTGCCGGTTGTCCGGCGGGGACGGTGGCAATCTGATGCCGCTTGCACCGGCGGGCGGCGGATTTCTGTCGCGGCGTAACCCGGCGGCGGGCGCCGGGTCTGCCTTGGCTTTACTGGGCGTCGAAGGCCTGGCCGTTGACGCCGCTGCTGTCCGGGCCCATCAGGTAGAGGTAGACCGGCATGATTTCCTCCGGCAGCGGACGGCTGGCCGGGTTTTCGCCCGGATAGGCCTGGGCGCGCATGGCGGTGCGGGTGGCACCGGGGTTGACGCTGTTGGCGCGCACGTTGCCGATGCCGTCCAGTTCGTCGGCCATCACCTGCATCAGGCCCTCGGTGGCGAACTTGGATACCGCATAGGCGCCCCAGTAGGCGCGGCCCTTGCGCCCGACGCTGCTGGAGGTGAACAGCACCGAGGCGTCGTCCGACAGTTTGAGCAGCGGCAGCAGGGTGCTGCTGAGCATGAACATGGCGTTGACGTTGACGTGCATCACGCGCATGAAGTTGTCGCCGGAGAGCTGCTCCAGCGGCGTGCGCGGGCCGAGGATCGAGGCATTGTGCAGCAGGCCGTCGAGGCGGCCGAATTCGTTCTCGATCATCACCGCCAGTTCGTCGTACTGGTGCGGCAGGGCGGTTTCCAGGTTGAAGGGAATCACCACCGGCTGCGGATGGCCGGCGGCCTCGATCTCGTCGTAGACCTGGCTGAGGTTGGCTTCGGTCTTGCCCAGCAGCAGCACGGTGGCGCCATGGGCGGCGAAGCTCTTGGCCGCCGCCGCGCCGATGCCGCGACCGGCGCCGGTGATCAGGATCACCCGGTCCTTGAGCAGGTTGGGGCGGGCTTGATAGTCGAACATGGATCGTATCTCGTGATGGCGTAGGTTGGGTTGAGCGCAGCGAAGCCCAACGAGTCAGCAGCTGCAGAGCGCGCGGTCGAGCACGGCGCGCAGCTCCAGCGGGTGGTCGACCACCACGTCGGCGCCCCAGTGGCGTGGGTTGTCGTCGGGGTGGATATAGCCGTAGGTGACCGCCGCGGTCTTGCAGCCGGCGGCGCGGCCTGACTCGATGTCACGCGCGTCGTCGCCGATGAACAGCACTTCGCCGGGCTGCACGCCGAGCTGCGCGCAGGCCAGCAGCAGCATGTCCGGCGCCGGCTTGCTCTGTTCGACGTGATCCGGGCAGACCAGCACGGCCGAGCGCTCGGCCAGGCCCAGGCGCTGCATGATCGGCTCGGCGTAGCGCAGCGGCTTGTTGGTGGCCACGCCCCACAGCAGGCGCGCCTGCTCGATGTCGCCGAGCAGGGCGTCGATGCCGTCGAAGGGGCGGGTCAGCACAGCGCAGTGCTCCTGGTAGCGTTCGAGGAATTCCTGGCGCAGGGCCTCGAAGGCGGCCGAGTCCGGGTCGTCGGCGAAGGCGCAGGCGACCATGGCGCGGGCGCCGCCGGAGACCTGGTCGCGAATCGCCTTGTCCGCCAGCGGCGGCAGGCCGCGGGCGGCGCGCATGGCCTGGGTGATGGCGATGAAGTCCGGCGCCGAGTCGAGCAGGGTGCCGTCCATGTCGAAGAGAACCGCGCGCAGGCGCATCAGGCCTCCTTCAGGGTCTGGATCATGTAGTTGACGTCGACGTCGGCTTCCAGCTTGTAGTGCTTGGTCAGCGGGTTGTAGGTCAGGCCGACGATATCCTTGACCTCCAGGCCGGCGGCGCGGCTCCAGGCGCCCAGCTCGGAGGGACGGATGAATTTCTTGAAATCGTGGGTGCCGCGCGGCAGCAGGCGCAGCAGGTACTCGGCACCGATCACCGCGAACAGGTAGGCCTTGGGGTTGCGGTTGATGGTGGAGAAGAACACCTGGCCGCCGGGCTTGACCAGTTTGTGGCAGGCGCGGATCACCGAGGACGGGTCGGGCACGTGTTCGAGCATCTCCAGGCAGGTGACCACGTCGAACTGGCCGGGCAGTTCCTCGGCCAGGGCTTCGGCGGTGCTCTGCCGGTAGTCCACCTCGACGCCGGACTCCAGCTGGTGCAGCTGGGCCACCGACAGCGGCGCCTCGCCCATGTCGATACCCATCACCGTGGCGCCGCGCTGGGCCATGGCCTCGCTGAGAATGCCGCCGCCGCAGCCGACGTCCAGCACGCGCTTGCCGGCCAGGCCGACGCGTTCGTCGATCCAGTTGACCCGCAGCGGGTTGATGTCGTGCAGGGGTTTGAACTCGCTCTGAAGGTCCCACCAGCGATGGGCCAGGGCCTCGAATTTGGCGATTTCGGCGCGGTCGACGTTGCTCATAGGGTTCTCTGCAAAAGCCTTGAATTCGGTGTGCCGCCCATGTTGCCAGTTTCGGCGGCGGCATTGGGCGACGCGGGGACTCTCAATGTATGTCAGTTTGTCGCAGTCGTATCGGCGTTGTGGCCTGGGCGGACCGCTATTTCCCGGGTTTCAGCCGGATTACCGCTTGGCGATCCGCTCGCCCCAGGCCCTGGCCCGGGCGATCAGCTCGTCTTCGTCCATGCGCGTCAGGCGGCGCTCGTCGAGCAGCTGCTTGCCGCCGACCCACAGGTGCTTCACGCAGTCGCGGCCGCTGGCGTAGATCAGCTGCGACACCGGGTCGTAGATCGGCTGCTGGGCCAGCCCCGAGAGGTCGAAGGCGACCAGGTCGGCGAGTTTGCCGACTTCCAGCGAGCCGATCTGGGCGTCCAGGCCGAGCGCGCGGGCGCCGCCCAGGGTAGCCATGCGCAGCGCGCTGTGGGCGTTCAGGGCGGT
>NZ_AVOF01000297.1:0-3998 GCF_000465935.2 Pseudomonas sp. EGD-AK9 | reverse complement strand
CCTCGGGCTGGCGTCGTCGCGCGCCTGCTGGAACAGCTGGCGGGCGCGCTCGACCTCGTCGCCGGCCAGCAGCTCGACGAAGGGGCGGTGCAGCAGCTGGTCGTCGCGGTAGCCGAGCAGGCGCTCCAGGGCGCGGTTGAAACGCTGCAGGCGGCCCTCGGCGTCCACCTCGAAGTAGCCGTCGTGGATCGCGTCGAGCACCACGCGGTCGCGCGCCTCGCTCTGTTCCAGGCGCTCGAGCATCTGGTTGAGGCCGGTACTGAGCGCGCCCAGCTCGTCGCGGCCGAGGTCGCCGACCCGCGGCAGGCGGGCCTGGTCGCCGATGGCGGCGATCTCGCCATTGAGCCGGCCGAGGCGGCGCAGCACCCAGAACTCCAGGCCGATGTACACCAGCAGCGCCGCTGCCAGGGCGATCGCCAGGCTGAGGCCGAGGAAGAAGTGGATGGCCTCGCCGCCCTTGCGGAAGTTGATGCGCTCGCCGGTCAGCTGCAGGCGCAGTTCCGGCTCGCCGAGGCTGTTGGCCGATTGCAGCTCGATACGCTGACGCTGCGCGTCGAGCAGGCTGCGCGGGCTGAGCCAGCCCTGCGGCAGCGGGGTGTCGGCGGGCAGGGCCAGGCGTTGCCAGTCGTCGTCCATCGCCACGGGCGGCAGCAGGCGCAGGTCGCCGAGGGTGCGCAGCTGCAGGTTCTCCTGGCGTGCGCCGTCGAAGAAATAGCCGGCCAGCAGGCTGCCGATGGCCTCGGCGCTGCCCTGGCTGTTGCTCACCGCGCTGACCGTCAGCAGCAGCGGCACGCCCTGCACCAGCAGCAGTTGGCCGGACTGGAACTGCGCATCGCCGCCGTGCTGCAAAAGGCCCAGGCGCTGACTGCGAGCGAGGATGTCGCGGCGCAGGCTGGCGATGCTGCGCGGGCGCTCGCCGCCGACCGGGAGCATGTCGAGCAGGTCCGGCGGCGCCCATTGTTCGACCACCACCTGGCCGCGGTCGTCGAGCAGCACCATGAAGTCGAAGTCGAGGTTGGCCAGTTGCCCGGGGTCGAGGTTGCGCCGCAGGAAGCGGCTGCGGTCGCCTTCGCCGAGCAGCAGCTCGTAGCTGCCGTCCCACCAGGCATAGCTGCGCAGCAGGCTGCTGGTGCGGTGGATATGGGCGAGCAGCAGGGCATGCGCCTTGTGCGCCTCGGCCTGCAGGCGCAGGTTGTCCTGCTGGTCGAAGCGGCTCAGCAGCAGGCGCTCGGAGAGGCCGTAGACGGCCAGCAGGGTCAGCACCAGCAGGGGGGCGAACAGCGAGAACAGGCGGGTGCGCAGGGTCATGACGGCATTCGTCCCTGAAGTCGATGGGCCCAGTATAGCCAGGGCGGGCGATCCTTCCGGTCGATAGCGGGGCTCTATGTCGCGCATTGGCAATGGGTATTTCCGCTCGCGCCGAGCGCTCGCTAGCCTGGCGACCAGTTTCACACTTTGCCGGGCTCCCCCTGAGTCAGCCTTCCCCACGTGCTCGGGAGCCCGTTCTTATCTCAGCCGGCGCAGCTGCCGGGAGGAGTCGTCGATGTCTGCCATTCGCCATGCCCGCGTCATCATCCTGGGTTCCGGGCCGGCCGGTTACAGCGCCGCGGTGTACGCGGCGCGGGCCAATCTCAAGCCGCTGCTGATCACCGGCATCCAGGCCGGCGGCCAGCTGACCACCACCACCGAAGTGGACAACTGGCCGGGCGATCCCCACGGCCTCACCGGCCCGGCGCTGATGCAGCGCATGCAGGAACACGCCGAGCGCTTCGAGACCGAGATCGTCTTCGACCATATCAACGCGGTGGACCTGGTCGGGCCGCGCTTCACCCTGGTCGGCGACAGCGCCATCTACAGCTGCGACGCGCTGATCATCGCCACCGGCGCCAGCGCCCGTTACCTGGGGCTGCCCAGCGAGGCGGCGTTGATGGGCAAGGGCGTGTCGGCCTGCGCCACCTGCGACGGCTTCTTCTACCGCGGTCGCCCTGTGGCGGTGGTCGGCGGCGGCAATACCGCGGTGGAGGAGGCGCTGTACCTGGCCAATATCGCCAGCAAGGTGACCCTGATCCACCGCCGCGAGACCTTCCGCGCCGAGAAGATCCTGCAGGACAAGCTGCGCGCGCGGATCGCCGAGGGCAAGATCGAGCTGCGCCTGAATGCCGAGGTGGACGAGGTGCTGGGCGATGCCGGTGGCGTCACCGGCGTGCGCCTGAAACACCAGGATGGCGCCAGCAGCGAGCTGGCCGTGGACGGGCTGTTCGTCGCCATCGGCCACACCCCCAACACCAGCCTGTTCGAGGGCCAGCTGGCGCTCAAGGACGGTTACCTGGTGGTCAACGGCGGGCGCGAGGGCAACGCCACCGCCACCAGCATCCCCGGCGTGTTCGCCGCCGGCGACGTGGCCGACTCGGTCTATCGCCAGGCGATCACCTCGGCCGGTGCCGGC
The DNA here is from genome assembly GCF_000465935.2 of Pseudomonas sp. EGD-AK9. Classification (NCBI taxonomy): domain Bacteria; kingdom Pseudomonadati; phylum Pseudomonadota; class Gammaproteobacteria; order Pseudomonadales; family Pseudomonadaceae; genus Pseudomonas; species Pseudomonas sp. EGD-AK9. The sequence continues at coordinate 1,552 of NZ_AVOF01000297.1, read as the reverse complement.
TGCATGGCGGCGCTGGATGTCGAGCGTTATCTCGACGGGCATTGAGCTCCGGTTGTGGACAAAGCCCCGGCATCGCGAGATGGCGGGGCTTTTTCGTGGTAGCCCCCCACCCACTATGACTCAATCCGGCCAGTGCCAGGCCGGTTCGTCCAGCAGTCCCTGACCGCGGATGCAGGTCTGGCCCAGCGCTTTGTCCAGCTCCAGGGCGTTGCACGCCGGGCTTTGCTTGAGCGTGGCGATCAGGCGGCTGGCGTGGGACACCACCCACACCTGGGTGTGCTGCGAGGCGGCGATGATCAGGCGCCCGAGCGCGGGCAGCAGATCCGGGTGCAGGCTGGTTTCCGGTTCGTTGAGCACCATCAGCGACGGCGGCCGCGGGGTGAGCAGGGCGGCCACCAGCAGCAGGTAGCGCAGGGTGCCATCGGATAGCTCGGCGGCACTCAAGGGGCGCAGCAGGCCTTCCTGGCGCAGCTCGACGGCGAAGCGTCCGCCGGCCTGGAAATCGATATGCAGGCGGCTGCCGGGAAAGGCGTCGTCGATGGCGGCGTCCAGCGCGGCGCGATCGCCGATTTCACGGATGGTCTGCAGCGCCGCGGCCAGGTCGCGGCCGTCGTGATGCAGCACCGGCGTGCGCGTGCCCAGTTGCGGCTGGCGCGCCGGGGCCTCGGCGTCGCTGCGAAAGTGATCGTAGAAGCGCCAGCGGCGGATGGTTTCGCGTAGCTGGAAGACTTCCGGGCAGCTGGGGTCGTTGCCGATCTGGTCGAACAGGCTGTCGTAGCTCGGCAGGTGCTGGGCCAGCACCTGCCAGCTGCGGCCTTCGCGCAGGCGCACCATGGGCCCGGCGCGATCCACCAGCAGCGAGGCGGGGCGGTAGCTGGCGCCGGCCCAGATGCACTCGCGCTTGATCTCCGGGTCGAGGGCGAAGGCCGAGCGGCTCGGCTCGGGCAGGCCGAGGGCAATCGCATAGCCGAAATCCTCGCCGGCAAAGCCCAGGCGCAGACGCATTGCGTGCTGCCGTGGGCCGCCTTGCACCGGCACCTCGCCGCTGCGCATGCGCCGGGAAATCTGCTCCGGCCCGGCCCAGAAACTCGACTCCAGCCCGCCCTCTCGGGCCAGCGCATTGACCACCCCGCCCTGGGCGGTTTCCGCCAGCAGGCGCAGGGCGCGGTAGAGATTGGACTTGCCGCTGCCGTTGGCGCCGGTGATGAGGTTGAGTTGGCCCAGCGGCAGCTCCAGGCTGTTGATCGAGCGGTAGTTGGCGACGGCGAGGGTATGCAGCATGGGTGTCGTCCTGACCAGGAATCAGCGGCCGTGGCGCGGCGAGAAGGCCAGCCAGGCCAGCAGCGGGTAGCACAGGTAGTGCAGGCTGAACAGGAACAGGCCCATGGGGCTGGGGGTGTCCTGCAGGGCCATCATCGCCAGCAGGCCCAGGTAGAGCAGCGCCAGCAGGCCGCCGTAGAGCGCGGTGAAGCGCCAGCGTTCGGCGTTGCTCGGCGCGCGCCCTTCGCGCCAGTGGAACAGCAGCGCCAGGCCGGCGGCGATGGCGGCGGCG
>NZ_AVOF01000296.1:0-23257 GCF_000465935.2 Pseudomonas sp. EGD-AK9 | reverse complement strand
TGTGGTTGCCAAGATCGTCGAGTAATCGGTTGATCCGTTAAAGAGAAAAGGGCCCTTCGGGGCCCTTTTCTTTTGAACTGGTTAAAAGTTGACACCCCCTGGGGCCATCCGTACAATTGCGCCTCCTTTCGGCGGGCGTAGTCCGTCCGCAGGGATTAGCAGCTTGGAATCTGAGGTCAAAATGCAAAACCAACAAATCCGTATTCGGTTGAAGGCTTTTGACCATCGCCTGATCGATCAATCTACCCAGGAAATCGTGGAAACCGCGAAACGTACTGGTGCTCAGGTGCGTGGTCCGATTCCTCTGCCTACTCGTAAGGAGCGGTACACCGTTCTGATTTCTCCGCACGTCAACAAAGACGCGCGCGATCAGTACGAAATCCGCACTCATAAGCGTGTGCTGGACATCGTTCAGCCGACGGACAAAACCGTCGACGCGCTGATGAAGCTCGACCTTGCGGCAGGCGTGGAAGTGCAGATCAGCCTCGGCTAAAACCTGGCGGTTTTAGTCGTGTAACGCTCTGAAATGGGCGGCCATAGCGGGTGAAAGCCCCGTACACTCATGAGGTTTACAACATGACTATTGGTGTAGTCGGTCGTAAGTGCGGCATGACCCGCATTTTCACCGAAGAAGGTGTCTCCATTCCGGTCACGGTCATCGAGATCGAGCCGAATCGCGTCACCCAGTTCAAAAACGAGGAGTCCGATGGCTACCGTGCAGTGCAGGTCACTGTCGGCGAGCGTCGCGCCTCGCGCGTCAGCAAGGCTCAGGCCGGTCACTTCGCCAAGGCGAACGTCGCGGCAGGTCGTACCGTTCTGGAATTCCGTCTTGAAGAAGGCGACTACCAGGCCGGCGATCTGATCAACGCTGAAATTTTCCAAGCTGGTCAACTGGTGGATGTCACCGGTCAGTCCAAAGGTAAAGGCTTCGCCGGTACCATCAAGCGTTGGAACTTCCGCGGCCAGGACAACACTCACGGTAACTCCGTTTCTCACCGTGTGCCGGGTTCCATCGGCCAGTGCCAGACCCCGGGTCGTGTATTCAAGGGCAAAAAGATGTCCGGTCATATGGGCGCTGAGCGCGTGACCGTGCAGTCCCTGGAAGTCATTCGCGTAGACACCGAGCGTAACCTGCTGCTGGTCAAGGGTGCCGTTCCGGGCGCTACTGGCGGCGACGTTATCGTTCGTCCGGCTGTCAAGGCGTAAGGGGAGAATCTGAGATGCAATTGAATGTAAATGGCGCTCAGGCGATCGAAGTGTCCGATGCGACCTTCGGTGGCGAGTTCAACGAGACCCTGGTTCACCAAGCAGTCGTGGCCTACATGGCTGGCGGCCGTCAGGGCACCAAAGGCCAGAAGTCCCGTTCCGACGTTTCCGGTGGCGGTAAGCGCCCGTGGCGTCAGAAGGGCACCGGTCGTGCCCGTGCCGGTACCACCCGTGGTCCGATCTGGCGTGGCGGTGGTGTGACCTTCGCAGCGTCCACCCGCAACCATGAGCAAAAGCTGAACAAGAAGATGTACCGCGCAGCTCTGCGCTCCATCCTTGCTGAGCTGGTGCGTACCGACCGTCTGGTCGTGGTCGAAGACTTCGCCGTTGATGCGCCGAAGACCAAGACCCTGTTGGCCAAGCTGAACGGCATGGGTCTGAACGATGTTCTGATCGTGTCCGATGCTGTTGATCAGAATCTGTACCTGGCTGCCCGCAACCTGCCGCACGTCGACGTTCGCGACGTTCAGGGTTCCGATCCGGTCAGCCTGATTGCGTACGAAAAGGTGCTGGTCACCGTTTCGGCCGTGAAGAAATTCGAGGAGCTGCTGGGATGAACCAGGAACGCGTATTCAAAGTGCTGCTTGGCCCGCACATCTCCGAGAAGGCCACGGTTCTGGCTGACAAGCAAGGTCAGTTCGTTTTCAAGGTCGCTACCGATGCGACCAAGCTGGAAATCAAGAAGGCCGTCGAAAGCCTGTTCAGCGTGAAGGTTGAGCGCGTCACTACCCAGAACGTTCTGGGCAAGAGCAAGCGCACCGCTCGCGGTCTGGGCAAGCGTAACGACTGGAAGAAGGCAGTTATCTCCCTTCAGCCGGGCCAAGATCTCGATTTCACCAGCAGTGCTGAGTAAGGAAGGGGTGCATCATGGCAATCGTTAAGTGCAAACCGACTTCCGCTGGCCGCCGTTTTGTGGTCAAGGTGGTCAACCAGGAGCTGCACAAAGGCGCTCCGTACGCTCCGCTGCTCGAGAAGAAGTCGAAGTCCGGCGGTCGTAACAACAACGGCCGTATCACCACGCGTCACGTTGGTGGTGGTCACAAGCAGCATTACCGTCTGGTCGACTTCCGTCGCAACGACAAGGATGGCATTCCGGCCACCGTCGAGCGCGTGGAATACGATCCGAACCGTACTGCTCACATCGCTCTGCTGAAGTATGCCGACGGTGAGCGTCGCTACATCATCGCGCCGAAGGGCGTGAGCGCTGGCGACCAGCTGGTAGCCGGCAACATGGCGCCGATCAAGCCGGGCAACAGCCTGCAGCTGCGCAACATTCCGGTGGGTTCGACCGTTCACGGTATCGAGCTGAAGCCGGGCAAAGGCGCACAGATCGCGCGTTCCGCTGGCGCTTCCGCGCAGCTGATCGCCCGTGAAGGTGCCTATGTGACTCTGCGTCTGCGCTCCGGCGAAATGCGCAAAGTCCTGGCCGAGTGCCGTGCGACCCTGGGCGAAGTCTCGAACTCCGAGCACAGCCTGCGTTCGCTGGGTAAGGCCGGTGCCAAGCGCTGGCGCGGTGTTCGTCCGACCGTTCGTGGTGTTGCCATGAACCCGGTTGATCACCCGCACGGTGGTGGTGAGGGTCGTACCTCCGGTGGTCGTCATCCGGTGTCGCCATGGGGCTTCCCGACCAAGGGCGCGAAGACCCGTGCTAACAAGCGCACCGACAACATGATCGTCCGTCGTCGCAAGTAAATAGAGGGATACGACAGTGCCACGTTCTCTGAAAAAAGGTCCTTTTATCGATCTTCACCTACTGAAGAAGGTCGAAGCGGCGGTGGAAAAGAACGATCGCAAGCCGGTTAAAACCTGGTCGCGCCGTTCCATGATCCTGCCGCAGATGGTCGGTCTGACCATCGCTGTGCATAACGGTCGTCAACATGTCCCGGTCCTCGTGAACGAAGACATGGTCGGCCACAAACTGGGCGAATTTGCCGGCACCCGTACCTATCGTGGTCACGTGGCCGACAAGAAAGCCAAGCGTTAAGGGGTAAGGAAATGGAAGTAGCCGCTAAGTTGTCGGGCGCTCGCATCTCCGCCCAGAAAGCCCGCTTGGTCGCCGACCAGATCCGCGGGAAGAAGGTGGGCGAAGCGCTCAACCTCCTGGCTTTCAGCAGCAAGAAAGCCGCCGAGATCATGAAGAAAGTGCTGGAGTCGGCCGTTGCCAACGCCGAGCACAACGAAGGCGCAGACGTCGATGACCTGAAGGTCAGCACCGTTTTCGTCAACGAAGGGCGTTCGCTTAAGCGCATCATGCCGCGTGCCAAAGGCCGTGCTGATCGCATCGTCAAGCGGTCTTGCCATATCACTGTCAAGGTTGCGGACAAGTAACGGAGTCGATCAGATGGGTCAGAAAGTACATCCCGTTGGCATCCGCCTGGGAATCGTCAAGGATCACACCTCGGTCTGGTATGCAGATGGTCGCAATTACGCCGACTACCTGAACGCCGACCTGAAGGTTCGTGCATACCTGCAAGACAAACTAAAAAGCGCGTCCGTAAGCCGTATCGACATCGCTCGTCCGGCACAAACCGCACGCATCACCATCCACACCGCTCGTCCCGGCATCGTGATCGGCAAGAAAGGTGAAGATGTTGAGAAGCTGCGTCAGGACCTGACCAAGCAAATGGGTGTGCCGGTGCACATCAACATCGAAGAGATCCGCAAGCCGGAGCTCGACGGTATGCTGGTTGCGCAGAGCGTAGCTCAGCAGCTGGAGCGTCGCGTTATGTTCCGTCGCGCCATGAAGCGCGCTGTACAGAACGCCATGCGCATTGGTGCCAAGGGCATCAAAATCCAGGTGAGTGGTCGTCTCGGCGGCGCTGAAATCGCCCGTACCGAGTGGTATCGCGAAGGTCGTGTGCCGCTGCACACCCTGCGTGCCGATATCGATTACGCCACCTACGAAGCGCACACCACCTACGGTGTGATTGGTGTCAAGGTTTGGATCTTCAAAGGCGAAGTGATTGGTGGTCGCCAGGAAGAGCTGAAGCCGCAAGCACCCGCTCCTCGTAAAAAAGCTGCTAAGTAAGGGGTACGCAAAATGTTGCAACCAAAGCGTACGAAGTTCCGCAAGCAGATGACCGGCCACAACCGTGGTCTGGCTCAGCGCGGTAGCAAGGTCAGCTTCGGCGAGTTCGCGCTGAAGTCTGTCGCCCGCGGTCGTCTCACCGCCCGTCAGATCGAGTCCGCTCGTCGTGCTCTGACTCGTCACGTCAAGCGTGGCGGCAAGATCTGGATTCGCGTGTTCCCGGACAAGCCGGTTACCAAGAAGCCTCTCGAAGTGCGGATGGGTAAAGGTAAGGGTGGCGTCGAATACTGGGTAGCCCAGATCCAGCCAGGCAAGGTCCTGTACGAGATCGAAGGCGTTTCCGAAGAGCTGGCGCGTGAGGCTTTCGCCCTGGCTGCTGCAAAGCTGCCGCTCGCCACCACCTTTGTTAAGCGGACGGTGATGTGATGAAAGCGACCGAACTTCGTGAAAAAACCGCACAGCAGCTGAACGAGCAACTGCTCGGCCTGCTGCGCGACCAGTTCAATCTGCGTATGCAGAAGGCAACTGGCCAGTTGGGGCAGTCTCACCTGCTCTCGCAAGTTAAGCGCGACATCGCTCGTGTGAAAACTGTGCTCAACCAGCAGGCAGGTAAGTGATCATGGCTGAAGCCGAAAAAACAGTCCGTACGCTGACCGGCCGTGTTGTCAGCGACAAGATGGACAAAACCATCACCGTTCTGATCGAGCGTCGCGTCAAGCACCCGATCTACGGTAAATACGTCAAGCGTTCGACCAAGCTGCACGCGCACGACGAGAACAACCAGTGCCACATCGGCGACAAGGTTTCCATCCGTGAAACCCGTCCGCTGGCCAAGACCAAGTCTTGGGCCCTGGTTGAAGTCCTCGAACGCGCAGTCGAAGTCTAAGGGCTAGGGGTCGGAGAAATTTTATGATTCAGACTCAATCCATGCTCGATGTGGCTGACAACAGCGGTGCACGTCGCGTTATGTGCATCAAGGTGCTGGGCGGCTCTCATCGTCGCTACGCCGGCATCGGCGACATCATCAAGGTCACCGTCAAGGAAGCAATTCCGCGCGGCAAAGTGAAGAAAGGTCAGGTCATGACCGCAGTGGTCGTTCGTACCCGTCACGGCGTTCGTCGTGCCGACGGTTCGATCATCCGCTTCGACGGCAACGCTGCTGTTCTGCTGAACAACAAGCAGGAGCCGATCGGTACCCGTATCTTCGGGCCAGTGACCCGTGAACTGCGTTCCGAGAAGTTCATGAAGATCGTCTCGCTCGCCCCTGAAGTGCTTTAAGGAGATCCGACATGCAAAAGATTCGTCGTGACGACGAGATCATCGTGATCGCCGGCAAAGACAAAGGTAAGCGTGGCAAGGTGCTCAAGGTTCTCGCTGACGACCGTCTGGTCGTTGGCGGCATCAACCTGGTGAAGCGCCATACCAAGCCGAACCCGATGTCGGGCGTTCAAGGCGGTATCGTCGAGAAAGAAGCGCCGCTGCACGCTTCCAACGTTGCCATCTTCAACTCTGAGACCAACAAGGCTGACCGCGTTGGCTTCAAGATCGAAGACGGCAAGAAAATTCGTGTCTTCAAGTCCACCCAGAAGCCGGTTGGCGCTTGAGAATCATAGGTAAAACACCATGGCACGACTGAAAGAGATTTACCGGAAGGAAATCGCGCCCAAGCTGAAGGAAGAACTGAAGCTGGCGAACGTGATGGAAGTTCCGCGCATCACCAAGATCACCCTGAACATGGGCCTGGGCGAAGCGATCGGTGACAAGAAAGTCATCGAGAACGCGGTTGCCGACCTCGAGAAGATCACCGGTCAGAAAGTCGTCGTGACTCATGCCCGCAAATCGATCGCCGGTTTCAAGGTTCGTGAAGGTTGGCCGATTGGCGTCAAGGTCACTCTGCGTCGCGAGCGTATGTACGAGTTCCTGGATCGTCTGCTGTCCATCTCCCTGCCGCGCGTGCGTGACTTCCGCGGCCTGAATGCCAAGTCCTTCGACGGCCGCGGCAACTACAGCATGGGCGTGAAAGAGCAGATCATCTTCCCGGAAATCGATTACGACAAAATCGATGCGCTGCGTGGTCTGGACATCACCCTGACTACCACTGCCCGTAACGATGATGAAGGCCGCGCCCTGCTGCGTGCTTTCAACTTCCCGTTCCGCAACTGATCGGAGTCTGGAACATGGCCAAGACAAGCATGAAGAACCGCGAGCTGAAGCGTCAGCAAACGGTTGCCAAGTACGCCAAGAAGCGTGCCGAGCTGAAAGCCACCATCGCCAATCCGAACACCAGTCCGGAAGCGCGTTGGGAAGCCCAGGTCGCTCTGCAGAAGCAGCCGCGTGACGCCAGCGCCTCGCGCCTGCGTAACCGCTGCCGCATCACCGGCCGTCCGCACGGCGTTTACCGCAAGTTCGGTCTGTCGCGTAACAAGCTGCGTGAAGCCGCCATGCGCGGCGACGTACCGGGTCTGGTGAAAGCCAGCTGGTAAGTCGAAACGGAGCCGGCCTCGCGCCGGCTTTGTTTTATCCGAATCAAGCCCCTTTTGGGGCTTGATTCATTTTTGATCGGTCTCTAGAATGTCCGGCTCTCCTGAGCCTGGCATTTTGCATGCCGAGCTTTTGGATGATCCCACAGCCTTCGGGCTGTTCTTTTTGTATCAGGAGCGTCTAGCCCATGAGTATGCAGGACCCGTTAGCGGACATGCTAACTCGTATCCGTAATGCCCAGATGGCTGAAAAGTCCGTCGTAAGCATGCCGTCTTCCACGCTGAAGGTGGCTGTAGCCAAAGTTCTGAAGGACGAAGGTTATATTGCGGGTTATCAGATCAGCGGCGAAGCCAAGCCGCAGCTGTCCATCGAGCTGAAGTACTTCGAAGGCCGTCCGGTCATCGAGGAAGTCAAGCGCGTGAGCCGTCCCGGCCTTCGCCAGTACAAATCCGTCGACGATCTGCCGAAAGTTCGCGGCGGTCTCGGTGTCTCCATCGTCTCCACCAACAAGGGTGTGATGACGGACCGCGCTGCGCGCGCTGCCGGTGTCGGCGGCGAAGTGCTCTGCACCGTGTTCTAAGGGGGGATAAGCATGTCTCGCGTTGCTAAGAACCCCGTAGTGCTGCCTGCCGGTGTCGAGGTCAAACTCGCCGGTCAGCAGCTCTCGGTGAAGGGCGCCAAGGGCGCTCTCGAACTGAACGTACACTCGTCCGTGGAAGTGATCCAGGAAGGCAGCGAGCTGCGTTTCGCTGCTCGTAATGGCGATCAGCAGAACCGCGCCATGGCCGGCACCACTCGTGCTCTGGTCAACAACATGGTCATCGGCGTCAGCCAAGGCTTCGAGCGCAAGCTGCAGCTGGTCGGCGTGGGCTACAAAGCTCAAGCCAAAGGCCAGGTGCTGAACCTCGCGCTGGGCTTCTCCCACCCGATCGACTACGAACTGCCGGCAGGCGTCGTGGCCGAAACCCCGAACCAGACCGAAATCCTGATCAAGGGTATCGACAAACAACTGGTGGGTCAGGTGGCTGCGGAGATCCGTGACTTCCGTCGTCCTGAGCCTTACAAGGGCAAAGGCGTTCGTTACGCGGATGAAGTCGTCCGTCGTAAAGAAGCCAAGAAGAAGTAAGGGGCTGAGATATGACCGACAAAAAAGTTACTCGTCTGCGTCGCGCTCGCAAAGCACGCCTGAAAATGCACGAGCTCGAAGCCGTGCGTCTGTGCGTGTACCGCTCTTCGCAACACATCTACGCCCAGGTCATTTCGGCCGACGGCAGCAAGGTTCTGGCCAGTGCCTCGACCTTGGACAAAGCACTGCGTGATGGCGCCACTGGCAACGTCGACGCCGCCAAGAAAGTAGGTCAACTGGTTGCCGAGCGCGCGAAAGCCGCTGGTGTGACTCAGGTTGCATTCGACCGTTCTGGCTTCAAGTACCACGGTCGCGTCAAGGCGCTGGCCGATGCTGCTCGTGAAGGCGGGCTGGAGTTCTAAGTTATGGCAAATAACGACCAAAAGCGCGACGAAGGCTATATCGAGAAGCTGGTCCAGGTTAACCGCGTTGCCAAGACCGTAAAGGGTGGCCGTATCTTCACCTTCACCGCGCTGACCGTGGTGGGTGATGGCAAGGGTCGCGTCGGTTTCGGCCGTGGCAAGTCCCGCGAAGTGCCGGCCGCCATCCAGAAGGCGATGGAAGCTGCGCGTCGCAACATGATCCAGGTGGATCTGAACGGCACCACTCTGCAGTACCCGATCAAGTCCGCTCATGGCGCCTCCAAGGTGTACATGCAGCCGGCTTCGGAAGGTACCGGCATCATCGCCGGCGGCGCCATGCGTGCCGTGCTGGAAGTGGCGGGTGTGCAGAACGTTCTGGCCAAGTGCTACGGCTCGACCAACCCGGTGAACGTGGTTCACGCCACCTTCAAGGGTCTGAAGACCATGCAGTCTCCGGAATCCGTTGCAGCCAAGCGTGGCAAGAGCGTCGAGGAGATTCTCTAACCATGGCTAATACCGTCAAAGTGACTCTGATCAAGAGCACCAATGGCCGCCTGGCCAATCACAAAGCTTGCGTCAAGGGCCTCGGCCTGCGTCGCATCGGTCACACCGTAGAGGTTCTGGATACTCCGGAAAACCGCGGCATGATCAACAAGGCTTACTACCTGCTGAAGGTGGAGGGTTAATCATGCAACTGAACGATCTGCGTTCCGCGCCGGGTGCCCGTCGCGAGAAGCACCGTCCGGGCCGTGGTATCGGCAGCGGTCTGGGCAAGACCGGTGGCCGCGGCCACAAGGGTCAAACCTCCCGCTCCGGTGGCTCCATCGCTCCGGGCTTCGAGGGTGGTCAGCAGCCGCTGCACCGCCGTCTGCCGAAGTTCGGCTTCGTCTCCCTGAAGGCTATGGATCGCGCCGAAGTGCGTACCTCCGAGCTGAACAAGGTGGAAGGCGTCGTCACTCTGCAGGCGCTGAAGGATGCCAACCTGGTCGGCCAACACGTACAGCGCGTAAAAGTCATGCTGTCCGGTGAGGTCACCCGTGCGGTCACCCTGAAAGGTATCGCCGCCACCAAGGGTGCGCGCGCGGCTATCGAAGCAGCTGGCGGTAAGTTCGAGGACTAAATGGCTAAGCAAGGTGCTCTCTCAGCGCTGGCAGGTGGCGGGTTGTCCGAACTCTGGGCTCGTCTGCGTTTCCTGTTCATGGCGATCATCGTCTACCGGATAGGTGCGCACATCCCGGTTCCTGGCATCAACCCAGACCGACTGGCGGATCTGTTCCGGCAGAATGAGGGGACCATTCTTAGCTTGTTCAACATGTTTTCCGGCGGCGCGCTGGAGCGGATGAGCATCTTTGCACTGGGGATCATGCCGTACATCTCGGCCTCGATCATCATGCAGCTGATGACCGCCGTCAGCCCGCAGCTGGAGCAGTTGAAGAAGGAAGGTGAAGCTGGCCGTCGCAAGATCAGCCAGTACACCCGCTACGGCACTCTCGTCCTGGCGTTCGTCCAGGCCATCGGCATGTCCGTTGGTCTGGCCAGTCAGGGCGTGGCGTTCTCGGTCGATTTCGGCTTCCACTTCGTTGCGGTCACCACCTTCGTGGCGGGCGCGATGTTCATGATGTGGTTGGGCGAGCAGATCACCGAGCGCGGTGTCGGCAACGGTATCTCGATGCTGATTTTTGCAGGCATCGTAGCCGGTCTGCCGTCGGCAATCGGGCAGTCTTTCGAGTCTGCGCGCCAGGGCGATATCAATATCTTTGCCCTGATTGCCATCGGCCTGCTGGCAGTAGCGATCATCGGTTTCGTGGTGTTCATCGAGCGTGGTCAGCGTCGCATTGCGGTGCACTACGCCAAGCGTCAGCAGGGCCGCAAGGTCTTCGCCGCGCAGACCAGCCACCTGCCGTTGAAGGTGAACATGGCGGGGGTCATCCCGGCCATTTTCGCCAGCAGCCTTCTGCTGTTCCCGGCCTCGCTGGGTGCCTGGTTCGGTCAGTCCGAGGGTCTGGGCTGGCTGCAGGACATTTCGCAGGCGATCGCTCCTGGTCAGCCGTTGAACATTCTGCTGTTTAGTGCAGGGATCATTTTCTTCTGCTTCTTCTACACGGCGCTGATGTTCAACCCGAAAGACGTAGCGGAAAACCTGAAGAAGTCCGGTGCCTTTATTCCGGGCATCCGTCCGGGCGAGCAGTCGGCGCGCTATATCGATGGCGTTCTGACCCGCTTGACCATGTTCGGTGCTCTGTACATGACGGCCGTGTGCCTGCTGCCCCAGTTCCTGGTGGTGGCGGCCAACGTTCCGTTCTACCTTGGCGGGACCTCGTTGCTGATCGTGGTCGTGGTTGTCATGGACTTCATGTCCCAAGTGCAATCGCACCTCGTGTCTCACCAGTACGATTCCCTGATGAAGAAAGCCAACCTGAAGGGCTATGGCAGCGGCATGCTCCGCTGATCCACCCGTAAGGTTCGAGGAGTTGGTAATGAAAGTTCGTGCATCGGTGAAAAAGCTGTGCCGTAACTGCAAAATTATCCGTCGCGAAGGTGTCGTGCGGGTGATCTGCAGCGCAGAGCCGCGTCACAAGCAGCGCCAAGGCTGAGTGTGAACCACGCGTGATAAGCCCGGCAGCTAGTGCGCTGCCGGGTTGATTAATCGTTTCTACAGCGTTAATATCTCGCGCCCTATTTCTTGGCTTCCGGGGCGTAGGTAGCTGTCAATTGGAGTTCCACTGAATGGCCCGTATTGCAGGCGTTAACATTCCGGATAACAAGCACACTGTTATCTCGCTGACCTACATCTATGGTGTCGGTCGCACCACCGCACAGCAAATCTGTGCCGCTACCGGTGTAAACCCGGCTGCGAAAATCAAGGATCTGACTGACGAGCAGATCGAACAGCTGCGTGGCGAAGTAGCCAAGGTGAATACCGAAGGCGACCTGCGTCGTGAAGTGAATATGAAGATCAAGCGCTTGATGGATCTGGGTTGCTACCGTGGCCTGCGCCACCGTAAAGGCCTGCCGGTTCGCGGTCAGCGTACCAAGACCAACGCTCGCACCCGTAAGGGCCCGCGTAAGCCGATCCGCAAGTAATCGCATTCGCGAATCGACAGGAATTTAGTCATGGCAAAACCTGCTGCTCGTACTCGTAAGAAAGTCAAAAAGACGGTGGTCGATGGCATCGCCCACATCCACGCGTCTTTCAACAACACCATCGTGACCATCACCGACCGTCAGGGCAACGCCCTGTCCTGGGCTACCTCGGGTGGTTCGGGTTTCCGCGGCTCGCGTAAGTCCACTCCGTTCGCTGCCCAGATCGCCGCCGAGCGCGCTGGTCAGGCTGCACTGGAGTACGGCCTGAAGAACCTCGACGTGAACGTCAAGGGCCCGGGTCCGGGTCGCGAATCCGCTGTGCGTGCTCTGAACGCCTGCGGCTACAAAATCGCCAGCATCACCGACGTGACGCCTATCCCGCACAACGGGTGCCGTCCGCCGAAGAAGCGTCGCGTGTAAACAGGAGACAGTGAGAAATGGCTCGTTACATTGGTCCCAAGTGCAAACTGTCTCGCCGTGAAGGCACCGATCTCTTCCTGAAGAGCGGTGTTCGCGCGCTTGAATCTAAGTGCAACATCGAAGCAGCTCCCGGTATTCACGGTCAGCGTCGCGGTCGCCAGTCCGACTACGGCACCCAGCTGCGTGAGAAGCAGAAAGTCCGTCGTATCTACGGCGTGCTGGAGCGTCAGTTCAGCGGTTACTACAAGCAAGCTGCCAGCCAGAAGGGCGCCACCGGCGAAAACCTGCTGCAGCTGCTGGAATGCCGTCTGGATAACGTGGTTTACCGTATGGGCTTTGGCGCTACCCGTGCCGAATCCCGTCAGCTGGTTTCGCACAAAGCAATCAGCGTCAACGGTCAGACCGTAAACGTACCGTCCTATCAGGTTAAAGCTGGCGACGTCGTTGCTGTTCGCGAGAAATCGAAGAACCAGCTGCGCATCGTTCAGGCTCTTGAGCTCTGCGCCCAGCGTGGCCGCGTTGAGTGGGTCGAAGTAGACGCCGAGAAGAAGTCTGGTGTGTTCAAGAACGTACCGGCTCGTGGCGATCTGTCCGCTGACATCAACGAGAGCCTGATTGTCGAGCTCTACTCCAAGTAAGGGCTAGAAAATAGGTGCATCCATGCAGATTTCGGTAAATGAGTTCCTGACCCCCCGCCACATCGATGTGCAGGAGGTCAGTTCGACCCGCGCCAAGATCACCCTCGAGCCTCTCGAGCGTGGTTTCGGCCATACCCTGGGCAATGCGCTGCGTCGCATCCTGTTGTCCTCCATGCCTGGCTGTGCAGTAGTCGAGGCCGAGATCGACGGTGTACTCCACGAGTACTCCGCGATCGAAGGTGTGCAGGAAGATGTCATCGAGATCCTGCTCAACCTGAAAGGTCTGGCTATCAAGCTGCACGGCCGTGACGAAGTGACCCTGACTCTGGCTAAGAAGGGCCCGGGCGTCGTTACCGCTGCCGATATTCAGCTGGATCACGATGTCGAAATCGTCAATGGCGACCACGTCATCGCTAACCTGGCCGCCAATGGCGCGCTGAACATGAAGCTCACCGTAGCTCGTGGTCGCGGCTATGAGCCGGCTGACGCGCGTCAGAGCGACGAGGACGAAAGCCGCAGCATCGGTCGCTTGCAGCTGGATGCTTCGTTCAGCCCTGTGCGTCGGGTTGCTTACGTGGTGGAAAACGCCCGTGTCGAGCAGCGCACCAACCTGGACAAACTGGTCATCGACCTGGAAACCAACGGTACCCTGGACCCCGAAGAGGCCATCCGTCGTGCCGCGACCATCCTGCAGCAGCAGCTGGCCGCGTTCGTCGACCTCAAGGGTGACAGCGAGCCGGTGGTGGTCGAGCAGGAAGACGAGATCGATCCGATCCTGCTGCGTCCCGTCGACGACCTGGAACTGACCGTACGTTCGGCCAACTGCCTGAAGGCAGAGAACATCTACTACATCGGCGACCTGATTCAGCGCACCGAAGTAGAGCTGCTCAAAACCCCGAACCTGGGCAAGAAATCCCTGACCGAAATCAAGGATGTTCTGGCCTCTCGCGGTCTGTCCCTCGGTATGCGCCTCGACAACTGGCCGCCGGCAAGTCTGAAGAAAGACGATAAGGCCACTGCCTGATCGTCATCATCACCGAACGAACAAGTTTGGTAAGGAATTGAACCATGCGTCATCGTAAAAGTGGCCGTCACCTCAGCCGCACCAGCGCTCACCGCAAGGCCATGTTCCAGAACATGGCGGTCTCGCTGTTCGAGCACGAGCTGATCAAAACTACCCTGCCGAAAGCCAAGGAACTGCGTCGCGTTGCCGAGCCGCTGATCACCCTGGCCAAGGAAGACAGCGTTGCCAACCGTCGTCTGGCCTTCGACCGTACCCGTTCGAAAGCCATCGTCGGCAAGCTGTTCAACGACCTGGGCAAGCGCTACGCCACCCGTAACGGCGGCTACCTGCGCATCCTCAAGTGCGGCTTCCGCGCTGGCGACAACGCTCCGATGGCCTACGTTGAACTGGTCGACCGTCCGGTCGGTGGTTCGGTAGAAGCTGCCGAGTAAGTTGCTGGTTGTACGAGAAACCGGGCCTTGCGCCCGGTTTTTTGTTGCCCGTGATTCGTCGAGTCGGAAATCAGCGCCCTGGGGGTGTGAATATTTTTCCGCACGTCGTGTTTGATATTGTGTACGAGATTGGGCTCGGGTAAGGTTCGGCGGTCTTCGATTCGCCGGTTCGCCGGCCCCAATAAGAACAACTGCCGATCATGTCCGAACCTACCGCTCTGAGTCTTATCCCTCCTGCCGTCGTCCTGACCCTGGCCATCTGGCTGCGTCGTCCCATCCTCGCCTTGCTGATCGGTGCCTGCAGCGGCCTGCTGTTGCTGTCGCCGCAAGACGCCATGGGCAGCTTCGCCGAGATTTCGCTGAAGGTGATGCAGGACGAAACCATTGGCTGGCTGATCCTGGTGTGCGGCAGCTTCGGCGCGCTGATCGCCCTGCTGGTGCGCACCGGCGGCGCCCTGGCGTTCGGTCGTGCCGCACTGAAGCTGGCCAAGGGCCGGCGTTCCTCGCTGCTGATGACCTTCGTCCTCGGCGTGGTGATCTTCGTCGACGATTACCTCAATGCCCTGACCGTGGGCGAGACCATGAAGCGCGTCACCGACCGCTTCAAGGTTTCCCGCGAGAAGCTGGCCTACGTGGTGGACTCCACCGCCGCGCCGATCTGCGTGCTGGTGCCGCTGTCGACCTGGGCGGTGTTCTTCGGCGGCCTGCTGGAGAACAACGGCATCGCCGAGACCGGCCAGGGCATCGGCGTGTACGTCCAGGCCATTCCCTACATGCTCTACGCCTGGGCCGCGGTGCTCCTGGTGCTGCTGGTGGCCGCCGGCCTGTTCCCCGATATCGGCCCGATGCGCAGGGTCGAGATGCTGGCGCGCCACGGTTCGGCCGGGGCCATGCACGTGGGCGAGCTGAGCGCCGAGCACAACTACGCGATGAAGTCGCTGGAGGAGGAGTTCGAGGGCGCCGACAAGGAGGGCGGCAAGCTGCACAACTTCCTGGTGCCGCTGGCCATGCTGGTGGGCTTCACCGTCTACTTCGACATCGACGTGTGGATGGGCATGATCGCCACCATGCTGCTGACCCTGCCGTTCTACCTGCTGCAGCGCCTGATGCCGCTGACAGAGATGCTCGATCAGATGGTCGACGGCTTCAAGACCATGCTGCCGGCCATCGGCATCTGCGTCGCCGCCTTCATCTTCAAGGACGTCTGCGACCAGCTGATGCTGCCGCAGTACGTGGTCGAGAGCCTCAAGCCCTACATGACCCCGCAGATGCTGCCGGCCATGGTGTTCCTGTGCATGGCGGTGCTGAGCTTCGCCACCGGCTCGTCCTGGGGCATCTTCGCCGTGACCATCCCCATCGTCATGCCGCTGGCCTATGCGCTGGGCGCGGACATCCCGCTGGTGATCGGCGCGCTGATGTCGGCCTCGGCCTTCGGCAGCCAGGCCTGCTTCTACAGCGATTCCACGGTGCTGGCGGCGCAGGGTTCCGGCTGCGACCTGATCAGCCATGCCGTCACCCAGCTGCCCTATACCCTGATCGCGGCCGGCGTGGCGTTCGTCGGCTTCATCCTCGTGGCCTGAGCCTGCTGCAGGTATGGAAGAACGGGCCCCTGCGGCCCGTTTTTTATGCGGCTCTTGAAAGAAAATAACTATCGAGTCGTTACGCTCCATGCATTGGTTCGCCTGGCGAAGCGGGTCTAGGCTTGTTCCATCGTCGGCCGCAGTCGATGGGACCGACCCGATGAGAAAAAGGAGAGAAGCATGTCGAACCAAGGTAAATGCCCGT
The DNA here is from genome assembly GCF_000465935.2 of Pseudomonas sp. EGD-AK9. NCBI lineage: Bacteria > Pseudomonadati > Pseudomonadota > Gammaproteobacteria > Pseudomonadales > Pseudomonadaceae > Pseudomonas > Pseudomonas sp. EGD-AK9. The sequence goes on along the minus strand of NZ_AVOF01000296.1, from coordinate 7,612 downwards.
TCAACCACGTCGCTGGCGGCGGCACGACCAACCGGGATTGGTGGCCGAACCAGTTGCGTGTGGATCTGCTCAATCAACATTCGGAAAAGTCCAACCCGCTGGGCGCGAAGTTCAACTACGCCGAAGAATTCAAGAAGCTCGACTACAAGGCGCTGAAGGCCGACCTGGTCAAGCTGATGACCGACAGCCAGGACTGGTGGCCGGCCGACTTCGGCCACTACGGCCCGCAAATGATCCGCATGGCCTGGCACGCCACTGGCACCTATCGCATCACCGACGGCCGCGGCGGCGGCGGTCGTGGTCAGCAGCGCTTCGCCCCGCTGAACTCCTGGCCGGACAACGTCAACATCGACAAGACCCGCCGCCTGTTGTGGCCGATCAAGCAGAAGTACGGCCAGCAGATCTCCTGGGCCGACCTGCTGGTGCTCGCCGGTAACGTGGCGCTGGAGTCCATGGGCTTTCGCACCTTCGGTTTCGGCGCCGGCCGCGAGGACGTGTGGGAACCGGATCTGGACGTCAACTGGGGCGCCGAGATCGCCTGGCTGGGCGTCGACCCGGAGCGGGTCACGGATGATCGCGAGCTGGCGGCGCCGTTCGGCGCCACCCACATGGGCCTGATCTACGTCAACCCGGAAGGGCCGAATGCCAGCGGCGACTACATGCTGGCGGCCAAGGACATTCGCGCCACCTTCAACCGCATGGCCATGGACGACGAGGAAATCGTCGCCCTGATCGCCGGCGGCCACACCTTCGGCAAGGCCCACGGCGCCGCGCCGGAATCGCACAAGGGGCCGGAGCCGGAGGCGGCGCCGATCGAGGCGCAGGGCCTGGGCTGGATGAGCGATTTCGGCAGCGGTCACGGCAAGGACACCATCTCCAGCGGCATCGAGGTCACCTGGACCAAGACCCCGGCGCTGTGGAGCAACAACTTCTTCGAGAACCTGTTCAAGTACGAGTGGGAACTGACCAAGTCGCCGGCCGGCGCCAAGCAGTGGGTGGCCAAGGACGCCCCGGACATCATTCCGGACGCCCATGTGCCGGGCAAATTCCACAAGCCGACCATGCTCACCACCGACCTGACCCTGCGTTTCGACCCGGAGTTCGGCAAGATTTCCCAGCGTTTCCTCAATGACCCGCAAGCCTTCGCCGAGGCCTTCGCCCGCGCCTGGTACAAGCTGACTCACCGCGACATGGGGCCGAAGGCCCGCTACCTCGGCCCGGAAGTGCCGAAAGAGGACATGATCTGGCAGGACCCGCTGCCGGCCGCCACGCACAACCCCAGCGCCGCCGACATCGCCGATCTCAAGGCGAAGATCGCCGCCTCCGGGCTGTCGGTGGGCGACCTGGTGTCGGTGGCCTGGGCCTCGGCCTCGACCTTCCGCGGCGGCGACAAGCGCGGCGGTGCCAACGGTGCGCGTCTGGCCCTGGCGCCGCAGAAGGATTGGCCGGTCAACCAGCGTGCGATCAAGGCGCTGGCCAAGCTGGTGGAAATCCAGAAAGCCTCGGGCAAGGCCTCGCTGGCCGATGTCATAGTGCTGGCCGGTAACGTCGGCGTGGAGCAGGGCGCCAAGGCGGCCGGGGTGGCGGTCGACGTGCCCTTCGCCCCCGGACGGGTCGATGCGCGCCAGGATCAGACCGACGTCGAGTCCTTCGCGGTGCTCGAGCCCGTCGCCGACGGTTTCCGCAACTACAGCCAGGGCAAGCTGGGCGTGCCGACCGAGGCCATGCTGATCGACAAGGCGCAGCTGCTGACCCTGAGCGCGCCGGAGCTGACCGCGCTGGTCGGCGGCCTGCGCGTGCTCGGCGCCAACCACGACGGCGGTACCCATGGCGTGTTCACCGACCAGGTCGGCGTGCTGTCCAACGACTTCTTCGTCAACCTGCTGGACATGGGCATCGAGTGGAAGCCGGTGGATGGCGGCGCGGAAGTGTTCGAGGGCAAGTGCAGCAAGAGCGGTCAGGTGAAATACACCGGCACCCGCAACGACCTGATCTTCGGTTCCAACTCGGTGCTGCGCGCCTATGCCGAGGTCTATGCCAGCGCCGACGGCAAGGCGAAGCTGGTCAAGGACTTCGTCGCCGCCTGGACCAAGGTGATGAACCTGGATCGTTTCGATCTGGCCTGAACCGTTGCCGGTGGCGCGCCATCCGGCGCTTCACCGGCACCATCCGATCCACCCGGCGGCGCCTCCCTCGTGGAGGCGCCGTGCGTTTCGCTTGACCGCGACAGGCGGCCGGCGGAGCATTCGCCCATTTCACGGCTGCAACAAGGACCACGGCATGAAGGGCCATATCGAAGTCATCGATTACCTCAAGCAACTGCTCAAGGGCGAGCTGGCTGCGCGCGACCAGTACTTCATCCACTCGCGCCTGTACGAGGACTGGGGCTTCACCAAGCTCTACGAGCGCATCAACCACGAGATGGAGGAGGAGACCCAGCACGCCGATGCGCTGCTCAAGCGCATCATCTTCCTCGAAGGCGTGCCGGACATGGCGCCGAATGCCTTCACCTACGGGCAGACCGTGCCCGAGGCGCTGAAGCTGGACCTGGCCCTGGAGTACGAGGTGCGCGCGGCCCTGAGCAAGGGCATCGCGCTGTGCGAGAAGCACCAGGACTACCAGAGCCGCGACATCCTCCTGACCCAGCTCAAGGACACCGAGGAAGACCACGCCTACTGGCTGGAGATCCAGCTGCAGCTGATCGACAGGCTGGGCCTGGAGAAGTACCTGCAGAGCCAGATGTAAGCTGTGCCCATTAACCCAAGAGCCCCGCATGTGCGGGGCTCTTGGGTTTCAGGCGCGTTCGCGTTCCAGCAGCGGCTTGAGGAAGTGCCCGGTGTGCGACGCCGGGTTGGCCGCCACCTCTTCCGGGGTGCCGGTGGCGATGATCATGCCGCCCTTGGAGCCGCCCTCGGGGCCGAGGTCCACCAGCCAGTCGGCGGTCTTGATCACGTCCAGGTTGTGCTCGATCACCACCACGGTGTTGCCGTGGTCGCGCAGGCGGTGCAGCACGTCGAGCAGCTGCTGGATATCGGCGAAGTGCAGGCCGGTGGTCGGCTCGTCGAGGATATACAGGGTCTTGCCGGTATCGCGCTTGCTCAGCTCGCGACTCAGCTTGACCCGCTGCGCCTCGCCGCCGGACAGCGTCGTCGCGCTCTGCCCCAGCTTGATATAGGACAGGCCGACGTCCATCAGCGTCTGCAGCTTGCGGGCGATGGCCGGCACGGCGTCGAAGAAGGCGCGCGCCTCCTCGATGGTCATGTCGAGCACCTCGGTGATGCTCTTGCCCTTGTACTTCACTTCCAGGGTTTCGCGGTTGTAGCGCTTGCCCTTGCACACGTCGCAGGGCACGTAGATGTCCGGCAGAAAGTGCATCTCCACCTTGATCACGCCGTCGCCCTGGCAGGCCTCGCAGCGTCCGCCCTTGACGTTGAAGCTGAAGCGCCCCGGGCCGTAGCCGCGCGAGCGCGATTCCGGCACGCCGGCGAACAGTTCGCGGATCGGGGTGAACAGCCCGGTGTAGGTCGCCGGGTTGGAGCGCGGTGTGCGGCCGATCGGGCTCTGGTCGATGTCGACCACCTTGTCCAGGTGCTGCAGGCCGTCGAACGAGTCGTGGGCCGCGGCTTCCAGGGTGGTGGCGCCGTTCAGCGCGGTGGCGGTGAGCGGGAACAGGGTGTTGTTGATCAGGGTCGACTTGCCCGAGCCGGACACCCCGGTGACGCAGGTGAGCAGGCCGACCGGGATCTCCAGGTCGACATTGCGCAGGTTGTTGCCGCGCGCGCCCTTGAGCTTGAGCTGCTTCTTCTTGTCGCGCGGGGTGCGCGTGGCCGGATAGCGGATCCTCTCGCGGCCGGACAGGTACTTGCCGGTCAGCGAATCGGCATGCGCCATGACCTCGTCCGGGGTGCCCTCGGCGACGATGCGCCCGCCGTGCACGCCGGCGCCGGGGCCGATGTCCACCACGTAGTCGGCCAGGCGGATGGCGTCCTCGTCGTGCTCGACGACGATCACCGTGTTGCCCAGGTTGCGCAGGTGGGTGAGGGTGCCCAGCAGGCGCTCGTTGTCGCGCTGGTGCAGGCCGATCGAGGGTTCGTCGAGGATGTACATCACCCCCACCAGGCCGGCGCCGATCTGGCTGGCCAGGCGGATGCGCTGCGCCTCGCCGCCGGACAGGGTGTCGGCGCTGCGGTCCAGGGTCAGGTAATCGAGGCCGACGTTGACCAGGAACTGCAGGCGCTCGCGGATTTCCTTGAGGATCTTCTCGGCGATCTCGCCGCGCCGGCCGGTCAGGTGCAGGCTGCCGAAGTAGTCGCAGGCGTCGCCCACCGGCAGGCCGCTGACCGCCGGCAGGGTCTTCTCGCCGACCCAGACATGCCGCGCCTCGCGGCGCAGGCGGGTGCCGCGGCAGTCCGGGCAGGGCTGGGTGCTGAGGAACTTGGCCAGCTCCTCGCGCACGCTGGCCGACTCGGTCTCGCGGTAGCGTCGCTCGAGGTTGGGGATGATGCCCTCGAAGGGGTGCGAGCGTTTGACGATGTCGCCGCGGTCGTTGAGGTACTTGAAGTCGACGTTCTGCGTACCGCTGCCGAACAGGATGACCTTCTGATGCTCGGCGGCCAGGTCGTCGAACGGCTGCTCCAGGCTGAAGCCATAGTGCGCAGCCAGCGAGCCAAGCATCTGGAAGTAGTAGACGTTGCGCCGGTCCCAGCCGCGGATCGCGCCCTCGGCCAGGGTCAGCTCGCCATTGACCAGGCGCTTGGCGTCGAAGAACTGCTTCACCCCCAGGCCGTCGCAGGTCGGGCAGGCGCCGGCCGGGTTGTTGAAGGAGAACAGCTTGGGTTCCAGCTCGCTGATCGAGTGGCCGCAGTGCGGGCAGGCGAAGCGTGCGGAGAAGATGATCTCGTCGCCTTCTTCGTCGTCCATCGGCGCGATCAGGGCGATGCCGTCGGCCAGGCCGAGGGCGGTCTCGAAGGACTCGGCCAGGCGCTGCTGCAGGTCCTCGCGCACCTTGAAGCGGTCCACCACCACGTCGATGGAATGCTTCTTCTGCTTGTCCAGCTTGGGCAGCTCATCCAGCTCATGCAGCTTGCCGTTGACCCGGGCGCGGACGAAGCCCTGCGCGCGCAGCTCCTCGAACACCGACAGGTGCTCGCCCTTGCGCTCGCGCACCACCGGCGCCAGCAGCATCAGCTTGCGTCCTTCCGGCAAGGCCAGCACCTGATCGACCATCTGGCTGACGGTCTGCGCCTCCAGCGGCACGTCGTGGTCCGGGCAGCGCGGGATGCCGACGCGGGCGTAGAGCAGGCGCAGGTAGTCGTAGATCTCGGTGATGGTGCCGACGGTCGAGCGCGGGTTGTGCGAGGTGGACTTCTGCTCGATGGAGATGGCCGGGGAGAGGCCCTCGATGGTGTCGACGTCGGGCTTCTCCATCATCGACAGGAACTGCCGGGCGTAGGCCGACAGGGACTCCACATAGCGGCGCTGGCCCTCGGCGTAGAGGGTGTCGAAGGCCAGTGACGACTTGCCCGAGCCGGACAGGCCGGTGATCACGATCAGCTTGTCGCGCGGCAGGGTCAGGTCGATGTTCTTCAGGTTGTGGGTGCGCGCACCCCGGATCAGAATCTTGTCCACTTACAGCGGCCTCGCGTGGCGGGCAGAAACCGGCGAGTATAGGGCCTGTTGCGGTCTGGCCGCGACCTGCATCGCCGCTTGCCGAACGACCTGCGCATGCATCCCGGCTGCGCCCTGCGGCAATTCGCGTGCCTGTGCCGCCTGCGCCTTCGCTGCTAGAATCGCCGGCTGATTTTCACGGGACTTTTTCCATGCACGATCCGCACAGCGAGCGCATGAGTGGCGGCGAAGCCCGCGCGGCCGTTGGCCTGGCGCTGGTGTTCGCGTTCCGCATGCTGGGCATGTTCATGGTCCTGCCGGTGCTGGCCACCTACGGCATGGACCTGGCCGGCAGTACCCCGGCGCTGATCGGCCTGGCCATCGGCGCCTACGGCCTGACCCAGGCGTTGCTGCAGATTCCCTTCGGCATGCTCAGCGACCGCATCGGCCGCCGCCCGGTGATCTATGCCGGGCTGCTGATCTTCGCCGCCGGCAGCATGCTGGCGGCCAATGCCGATTCCATCTGGGGCGTGATCGCCGGCCGCGTGCTGCAGGGCGCCGGGGCCATCTCGGCGGCGGTGATGGCGCTGCTCTCGGACCTGACCCGCGAGCAGCACCGGACCAAGGCCATGGCCATGATCGGCATGAGCATCGGCCTGTCGTTCGCCGTGGCCATGGTGCTCGGCCCGCTGCTGACCCGCGCCTTCGGCCTGGCCGGGCTGTTCTGGGCCACCGCGGCGATGGCGCTGCTGGGCATCCTGATCGTCGCCGGCCTGGTGCCGAGGAACGCCGGGCCGCTGCAGCATCGCGAATCCGGGGTGGCGACGCAGGCGCTGTGGCCGACCCTCAAGCACGCCGACCTGCTGCGCCTGGACTTCGCCATCCTGGCCCTGCACGCGGTGCTGATGGCCAGCTTCGTCGCCCTGCCGCTGGCGCTGGTGGAGCAGGGCGGACTGGCCAAGGAAGAACACTGGTGGGTCTACCTCACCGCGCTGCTGATCGGCTTCTTCGGCATGGTGCCGTTCATCATCTACGCCGAGAAGAAGCGCCAGATGAAGCGCGTGCTGCTCGGTGCGGTGGCGGCGCTGCTGCTCTGCGAGCTGTATTTCGCCCTGTTCGGCAGCAGCCTGCGCGCGCTGGTGCTGGGCACCGTGCTGTTCTTCACCGCGTTCAACCTGCTGGAGGCCTCGCTGCCGTCGCTGGTGAGCAAGGTGGCGCCGGCCGGCGGCAAGGGCACGGCGATGGGCGTGTACTCCACCAGTCAGTTCCTCGGCGCCGCGCTGGGCGGCATTCTCGGCGGCTGGCTGTACCAGCAGCATGGCCTGGAGGGCGTGTTCATCGGCTGTGCGGCGCTCTGTGCAATTTGGCTGGCCATTGCTGTTACTATGCGCGAACCGCCGTATGTGACCAGCCTGCGCCTGCCGCTCGACGCCGCGGCACTGGCCGATGTCGGACTGGTCGAACGCCTGAAGGCTACGCCGGGAGTGGCGGATGCCGTGGTGGTGGTCGACGAAGCGGCCATCTATATCAAAGTGGACACCCAACAAGTGGATCGCACGTCCCTGGAACGCCTGATTGCAGCGGCGCCAGCGGCGTGCCGAGCCTAGGAGAACGTTATGGCCCGTGGGGTTAACAAAGTCATTCTGGTCGGCACCTGCGGCCAGGACCCGGAAACGCGCTACCTGCCCAGCGGCAACGCGGTCACCAACCTGAGCCTGGCCACCAGCGAGCAGTGGACCGACAAGCAGACCGGGCAGAAGGTCGAGAAGACCGAGTGGCACCGCGTCGCCCTGTTCGGCAAGGTCGCCGAGATCGCCGGCGAGTACCTGCGCAAGGGTTCGCAGGTGTACATCGAAGGCAAGCTGCAGACCCGCGAGTGGGAAAAGGACGGCATCAAGCGCTACACCACCGAGATCATCGTCGACATGCAGGGCACCATGCAGCTGCTCGGCGGCCGCCCGAGCGGTGACGAAGGCGGTGCGCCGCGCCAGTCGCGCCCGGCCCC
>NZ_AVOF01000295.1:0-4021 GCF_000465935.2 Pseudomonas sp. EGD-AK9 | reverse complement strand
CAATACGCCGAACGGGTCTGGCAGCTGCCCGCCGGCGACGCGGAGCAGCGCATCGACGCCGCCATCGCCGCCACCGCGGCGTTCTTTCGCGACCTCGGCCTGGCCACCCGGCTGAGCGAGCACGGCCTGGACGCCGAGGCGGTCCCGGAAGTGCTGGCGCAGTTGCAACGCCGCAGTCCGGGCGCCCTCGGTGAAGGCGACGAGCGCGACCCGACCGTGTGCGAACGCATCCTGCTGCGCGCCTTATGACCTGATCGGTAACGACTTTTGCTTTAAGATGGCCAGCCTTCACGCTAGCCGCCGTACCGGAGCCGCAATGACCGCCACCCTCACCCCGACCCTGGAACTCGCCTTCGACCTGATCCGCCGCCCGTCCGTCACCCCGGTCGACGAAGGTTGCCAGGAGCTGATGATGCGTCGCCTGGCCGCCTGCGGCTTCGAGGTCGAGCACATGCGCATCGAAGAGGTGGAGAATTTCTGGGCCAAGCGCGTTGGTCGCGATGGCGCCCAGGGCCCGGTGCTGTGCTTCGCCGGGCATACCGACGTGGTGCCCACCGGCCCGCTGAACGCCTGGCAGTACCAGCCGTTCGATGTGCGCGTCGATGAAGACGGCATGCTCTGCGGCCGCGGCGCGGCGGACATGAAGGGCAGCCTGGCGAGCATGATCGTCGCCGTCGAGCGCTTCACCGCCGACCACCCGAACCACAAGGGCGCCATCGCCTTCCTGATCACCAGCGACGAGGAAGGCCCGGCCCAGCACGGCACCAAGGCGGTGGTCGAGCGTCTGCGCGAACGCGGCGAGCGTCTGGACTGGTGCATCGTCGGCGAACCGTCGAGCACCAGCCTGCTCGGCGACGTGGTCAAGAACGGCCGCCGCGGCTCGCTCGGCTGCACCCTCACCGTTTACGGCAAGCAGGGCCACGTGGCCTACCCGCACCTGGCGAAGAACCCGATTCACCTGGCTGCCCCGGCCCTGGCCGAACTGGCCGCCGAGCACTGGGACCATGGCAACGACTATTTCCCGCCGACCAGCTTCCAGGTGTCCAACCTCAATGCCGGCACCGGCGCCACCAACGTCATCCCCGGCGAACTGAAGGCGGTGTTCAACTTCCGCTTCTCCACCGAATCCACCGTCGAAGGCCTGCAGCAGCGCGTCACCGCTATCCTCGACAAGCACGGCCTGGACTACCACCTGGAGTGGGCGCTGTCCGGCCTGCCCTTCCTCACCCAGCCGGGCGAGTTGCTCGACGCCGTGGCCGCCAGCATCAAGAACGTCACCGGTCGCGACACCACGCCGTCCACCAGCGGCGGCACCTCCGACGGGCGCTTCATCGCCACCCTGGGCACCCAGGTGGTCGAGCTGGGCCCGGTCAACGCCACCATCCACCAGATCAACGAGCGGGTGCTGGCCAGCGACCTCGACCTGCTCACCGAAGTCTATTACCAGACCCTGGTGAAACTGCTGGCATGAGCCTGATCTGCCCCCTCTGCCAGACGCCGCTGCAGCCCAGTGACAACGGCCTGGTCTGCAGCAACCGGCACAGCTTCGACCGCGCGCGCCAGGGCTACTACAACCTGCTGCCGGTGCAACACAAGAACAGCCGCGACCCTGGCGACAACGCCGCCATGGTCGAGGCGCGCCGGCGCTTTCTCGACGGCGGTCACTACGCGCCGCTGGCCGCGCGCCTGGCGGCACTGACGGCCGAGTACCAACCGGCGCGCTGGCTGGATATCGGCTGCGGCGAGGGCTACTACACCGAGCAGATCGCCCGCGCCCTGCCCCATGCCGACGGTTATGCCCTGGATATCTCCCGCGAGGCGATCAAGCGTGCCTGCAAACGCGCGCCGCAGCTGAGCTGGCTGGTGGCGAGCATGGCCCGCGTGCCGCTGGCCGATGCCAGCTGCGAACTGCTGGCCAGCGTGTTCAGCCCGCTCGACTGGGCCGAGGCCAAGCGCCTGCTCGCACCCGGCGGCGGCCTGCTGCGCATGGGCCCGACCCGCGTGCACCTGATGGAGCTGCGGCAGAAGCTGTACGACGAGGTGCGCGACTACGACGACGAGAAGCACCTGGCGCTGATCCCGCCGGGCATGCACCTGGCCCATAGCGAAACCCTCGAGTTCCCGCTGCACCTGAGCGATGCCCAGGCCCGCGCCGACCTGCTGGCCATGACCCCGCACGGCTGGCGCGCCAGTGCCGAACGGCGCGAGGCGGTGATTGCCGCGCCCTTCGAAGTTACCGTTGCCATCCGCTACGATTGGATCGTCAAAACCCAGAGCCCACGCTCTCAGGACTGAATGCCATGCGCCAACCCGATATCGAGATCTACCTGAAAGACGCCGAACGCGACGCCGTGGCGCAGTGGCTGGGTGAGGCCCTGGGCCCTTGCAGCGACTGGCAGCAGAAGGGCCAGACCTTCAAATGCAAGGCCGGCGAGGTGCCGGTGACCTGGCTGCCGAAGGCCGTGGGCAAATGGCACAGCCTGTACCTGGAAAGCGACGCCACGCCCTGGGCCGACGACCTGGCCTGCGCCCGCGCCGCCCATGCCGCGCTCGGTGTGCAGATCCGCTGCGCGCCGGGAACCTGGGTGGAAGATGAAAGCGACGAGGAAGCCGACCGCTGGATCAAGGTGGATGCCGACGGCGAAACCGAGATCGTCTGGCGTACGGAATGACAGCGGCCGCATCCGTAGGGTGCGTAGCGCGCACCGTGGCCATTCATCCAACCACCCGTTGCGCCCGGCACGATCCGTAGGGTGGATCACGCCTTATCGATCCACCGCGTGGTGGATGTAAAAACGACATCCACCCTTGCGCCATAAACGAAAAGGCCCGTCATCGACGGGCCTTTTCGTTGGAGTCTGGAACTCAGACCGCGGAAACGTCTTCCGCCTGCAGGCCTTTCTGGCCCTGGGTCACGCCGAACTCGACCTTCTGCCCCTCGATCAGGGTGCGGTGGCCTTCGCCACGGATGGCCCGGTAGTGAACGAATACGTCCGGGCCGCTTTCGCGCTGAATGAACCCGTAGCCCTTGGAATCATTGAACCATTTAACGGTTCCGGTCTCACGATCTGCCATTACCCACTTCTCCAACTCGCAAATTTTTATTGTCCCGAATAGGCGCTGTGACGGCTCGGTAAAAACGTTCTGTTCATCGTTCGCCAACCCCGGCAATTGGAGCATGGAGCAGGTCAAGCGAAGGGCGTTCTTGCTGCAACCGCTGGACCGAGTATAAAGCATGAAATGTGACTGAAAAGCACTTTTTTAGAACCGAGCGCAAACCAGACAACATCGGGGTTACAGCCGGTTTTTATCCGTTTTTCGCCAGCAAATCGCGTAATTTCTTCGCCAGCCTCTGCACCTGCTCGGCGTCCAGACGATAGGCCCAATCGCTGCGCGCGGCCACCTCGCCGTCCTCGAATCCCTGGCGCTCGCCGAGCACCAGCCAGTGCTGCTCGCCCTGCTGGTACAGCGCGCCTTCGAGGCTCTGGCCGTCGAAGCCGGTCAGGCTCAGCCTGAGCATCGGCGCCTGCTTGAAAGCGATCTGCGCCAGCGGCGCGGCATCGGCGAAACGCAGGTTGGAGAACAGCGTGACCATGCCGTTGGCCGCGCCCTCGAAACTGAGCTGCTGGCCCTTGCCCAACTGCTCCACAGTGAAGTTGTACTGCTCGGCGTCGGCCTTGCTCAGGGTCAGCGTCTCGCCGCTGGCGTAGCGCAGCTCCAGGCGTTTGACGCTGGCGAAGGGAATGTCCGCGACGCGGCGATCCAGCCAGTCCAGCTCGCGGCTGGGCAGGTCGAGCTGCTGGTCGATCAGCCACACCTGATCCTCGCCGGCGCGGCGCACCAGTTGCCCGCTGCCCTGCTGCGACGGGTTGCCCAGACGCAGGCTCAACTCGGGATGGCCGTCGAACTGCAGCTGCAGACGCAGCGCCTGCTCGCCCTCCTCGCCGCTTTCCGCCAGGCCCAGGCGTGCGTGCCACTGCGCGTTGGCGGTCTTGGCCTCGACGGTGCGCGCCTCGCGCAG
>NZ_AVOF01000294.1:0-4030 GCF_000465935.2 Pseudomonas sp. EGD-AK9 | reverse complement strand
GCGTCGATCTTCGCCGCTTCCTCCGGGGTCACCGGTTTCTGCGCCGGAGCCGGCGGCGGGGTCTCTTCCAGCGCCTGCGGCAGGATCACCTCGGACTCCGGCAGCAGGGTGTAGAAGTCGTACTTGGGCTTGCTCGGTTCGCTTGGTGCCGGCTTGGGGGCCGGTTTGGCGGTGCGCGGCGGCTCGCCCTTGTCGCGCTGGATCTCGTCGCGACCCGGCTCGAGGCTGAACAGGAACATGAAGAAACCGCCGACCAGCAGGCCGCAGGCCAGCCAGATCCAGCCCGGCACCGGCTTCTTCGCCGGCGCCTGGTAGCGGCTGGCGCCGCGCTTGGGGGCGGGTTTCTTGCGCGCGGCCATTTACATGCGCTCCAGGGTTTCCAGGCCGAGCAGCTCCAGGCCCTGCTTGAGCGTGCGGCCGGTCAGGGCGGTCAGGCGCAGGCGGCTGTGCTGGGTGGCTTGGTCCTCGGCAGTGAGGATCGGGCAGTTCTCGTAGAAGCTGGAGAACAGCCCGGCCAGGTCGTACAGGTAGCTGCACAGCATGTGCGGCGTGCCCTTGTCGGCGACGCTGGCGAGCAGCTCGCCGAACTGCGCCAGCTTGGCGCCGAGCGCCTGTTCCTGATCGGCGACAAGGGTGATCTGCCCGCCGATCTCCTCGATGCCCTTGCCCAGCTTGCGGAACACGCCGGCCACGCGGGTATAGGCATACAGCAGGTAGGGCGCGGTGTTGCCCTCGAAGCTCAGCATCAGCTCGAAGTTGAAGCTGTAGTCGCTGGTGCGGTGCTTGGACAGGTCGGCGTACTTCACCGAGGCGATGCCGACCACGCGGGCGATGCGGCGCAGCTCCTCTTCGGCCAGCTCCGGGTTCTTGCTCTTGACCAGTTCATAGGCGCGCTGCTCGGCCTCGTCGAGCAGCTCCACCAGCTTCACCGTGCCGCCGTCGCGGGTCTTGAACGGGCGGCCGTCCGGACCGTTCATGGTGCCGAAGCCCATGTGCTCCAGCTCCATGCTGGGCGGCACGAAACCGGCCAGGCGCGCGCAGGCGAAGACCATCTGGAAGTGCAGGGCCTGGCGCTGGTCGACGAAGTACAGCACGCGGTCGGCCTTGAGCACGCCGGCGCGGTAGCGGGTGGCGGCCAGGTCGGTGGTGGCGTACAGGTAGCCGCCGCCGGCCTTCTGCACGATCAGCGGCAGCGGGTTGCCCTCGGCGTTCTTGAACTCGTCCATGAACACGCACTGGGCGCCGTTGTCCTCGGTCAGCAGGCCCTTGGCCGCCAGATCGGCGACCACCTGCGGCAGGTCGTCGTTGTAGGCGCTCTCGCCCTTGACGTCGGCCATGCTCAGCTTGACGCCGAGGCGGTCGTAGATGGCCTGGCAGTGGCTCAGGGAGATGTCGTTGAAGCGGTGCCACAGGCGCAGGCACTCGGCGTCGCCGGCCTGCAGCTGGACCACCAGCTGGCGGGCGCGGTCGGCGAACTCGGGGGATTCGTCGAAGCGCTTCTTCGCCGCGCGGTAGAAGCCTTCCAGGTCGGCCAGCTCGCTTTCGGCGGCGGCCGGGTTTTCCTGCATGTAGGCCAGCAGCATGCCGAACTGGGTGCCCCAGTCGCCGACGTGATTCTGCCGGATCACGGTGTCGCCGAGAAACTCCAGCACCCGCGCCACGCCGTCGCCGATGATGGTCGAGCGCAGGTGGCCGACGTGCATCTCCTTGGCCAGGTTGGGCGCCGACAGGTCGACCACCACGCGCTGCGCCGGGCCGTTCTTGCGCACGCCGAGACGCTCATCGGTCAGTGCCGCCTCCAGGCGCTGGGCCAGGGCGTCGCTGTTCTGGAAGAAGTTGAGAAAACCCGGGCCGGCGATTTCCACCTTGGCGACGCCGGCGTCGGCCGGCAGGGCTGCGATCAGCTTCTCGGCCAGCTCGCGCGGCTTCATCCCGGCCGGCTTGGCCAGCATCATGGCGATATTGCTGGCGAAGTCGCCGTGGCTCTTGTCCTTGGTGTTCTCCACCTGGATGGCCGGGCTCAGGCCTTCGGGCAGCACGCCGTCGGCAGTGAGGCGGTCGAGGGCTTGCTGGATCAGGTGGCGAATGCTGTCTTTCATGGTCGGCTCGGGTCGCCCGGGGGCATTGGTCGAAAACTGCGCATTATAAAAGCAGCCGCAAGCGGCAGGCCATAACTTGTAGGCACCAAGGGTTGTCTGGTCGCGAATCGAGAAACTGGAGCGCACGGCGCCCCCACGGCTGGGCGAATCGCTGGTGCGTTCAAAACAGATCGATCGGGTCGACGTCCAGCGACCAGCGCACCGCGCGGCCGCTGGGCATCTGCTCCAGCGCCTGCAGCCAGGGCGTGAGCAGGCGGTGCAAGGGGGCGCGGGCGTTGCCCTGCAGCAGCAGCTGGGCGCGGTAGCGGCCGGCGCGGCGTTCCATCGGTGCCGGCACCGGGCCGAGCAGTTCGATGCCGGAAAGGCCCAGTTCGTTCAGCAGCAGCTCGGCTTCGCTGCAGGCTTCGTCGAGAAAACCCTCGGCCTGCCCCGGTTTGTGCGCCTCGGCGCGCAGCAGCGCCAGGTGGCAGAAGGGCGGCAGGCCGGCGCCGCGGCGCTCGGCCAGGGCCTGTTCGGCGAAGGCGAAGTAGCCCTGCTCGGTCAGCTGCACCAGTAGCGGGTGGTCGGCCAGGTGGCTCTGGATGATCACCTTGCCCGGCTCCTCGGCACGTCCGGCGCGGCCGGCGACCTGGACGATCATCTGCGCCATGCGCTCGCTGGCGCGGAAATCGGCGGAGAACAGGCCGCCGTCGGCATCGAGGATCGACACCAGGGTCACCCGCGGGAAATGGTGACCCTTGGCGAGCATCTGGGTGCCGATCAGGATGCACGGCTCGCCCTTGTTGATGGTGGCCAGCAGCTTGGCCATGGCGTCCTTGCGTGCGGTGCTGTCGCGGTCGATGCGCAGCACCGGGTAGTCGGGAAACAGCAGCGCCAGGCGTTCCTCGGCACGCTCGGTGCCGGCGCCCACCGGGCGCAGGTCGACGTGCTGGCACTTGGGGCAGTTGCTAGGCCGGCGCTCGACGTGGCCGCAGTGGTGGCAGCGCAGCTCGCCGTGGCGCTGGTGCACGGTCATCCGCGCGTCGCAGCGCGGGCATTCCGACAACCAGCCGCAGTCGTGGCAGAGCAGGGTCGGGGCGAAGCCGCGGCGGTTGAGGAACACCAGCACCTGCTGGCCGGCGGCCAGGGTCTGGCCGATGGCCTGCTGCATCGGCCCGCTGATGCCGGAATCCAGCGGCCGGCTCTTCACGTCCAGGCGCAAAAAGCGCGGGGCGATGGCGCCGCCGGCGCGCTGGGTCAGCCTGAGCAGGGCGTAGCGGCCGCTGTGGGCGTTGTGCAGGCTCTCCAGCGACGGGGTGGCCGAGCCGAGCACTATGGGGACGTTCTCCTGGCGGGCGCGCACCAGGGCCAGGTCGCGGGCGTGGTAGCGCAGGCCTTCCTGCTGTTTATAGGAGGCGTCGTGCTCCTCGTCGACGATGATCAGCCCCGGATTCTGCAGCGGGGTGAACAGCGCCGAGCGGGTGCCGATGACGATGTCGGCCTCGCCGTCGCGCGCCGCCAGCCAGGCGTCGAGGCGCTCGCGGTCGCTCACCGCCGAGTGCAGCAGGGCGATGCGCGCGTTGAAGCGGCGGGCGAAGCGGTCCAGGGTCTGCGGCCCCAGGTTGATCTCGGGAATCAGCACCAGCGCCTGCTTGCCGGCCTCCAGGCACTGGCGGATCAGCTGCAGGTAGACCTCGGTCTTGCCGCTGCCGGTGATGCCGGCCAGCAGGTAGGCATTGAACTGGCCCCAGCCGGAGGCCACGGCATTTACCGCCGCGCGCTGCTCGACATTCAGCGGCAGCTCCGGCTGCGCCAGCCAGTGCGCCGGCTTGGCGTGCGGCTGGGTGCGGCGCACCTCGACCCGCACCAGGCCTTTTTCATGCAGCAGCTGCAGGCTGTCGCGGTTGAGCTGCAGCTGGTTGAGCAGGCCGTGGGCGACGCCGTGCGGATGC
>NZ_AVOF01000293.1:0-4047 GCF_000465935.2 Pseudomonas sp. EGD-AK9 | reverse complement strand
GGTCAACTACCGCCTGCGGGCGAGTGCCCGTGACAGCCAGCGCGCTGGCGAGTCTTGCGCGACGGCGGCGGCGCGCAGCGAGCTGGCGCCCACGTTCGGCAAATAACGACAAAGAGGAGAAACGCCATGGCTACTGCGCTGCGAGCCCACTCCGAACACGCCAGTTGGCGCGACTACCTGGAGCTGACCAAGCCCAAGGTGGTGCTGCTGATGCTGATCACCTCGCTGGTCGGCATGTTCCTCGCCACCCGCGCCGGCGTGCCCTGGACCGTGCTGGTGTTCGGCAACCTCGGCATCGGCCTGTGCGCCGGGGCCGCGGCGGCGGTCAACCATGTGGTGGACCGGCGCATCGACTCGATCATGGCGCGCACGCACAAGCGCCCGGTCACCGCCGGGCGGGTCTCGCCGGCGGCGGCGCTGAGCTTCGCCCTGCTCCTGGCCGTGGCCGGCATGGCCCTGCTGCTGCTGTTCACCAACGCCCTGGCGGCCTGGCTGACCCTGGCCTCCCTGCTCGGCTACGCGGTGATCTACACCGGCTTTCTCAAGCGCGCCACGCCGCAGAACATCGTCATCGGCGGCCTGGCCGGCGCCGCGCCGCCGCTGCTGGGCTGGGTGGCCGTGACCGGGCATATGTCCGCCGAGCCGCTGCTGCTGGTGCTGATCATCTTCGCCTGGACGCCGCCGCACTTCTGGGCCCTGGCCATCCACCGCAAGGCCGAATATGCCAAGGCGGATATCCCCATGCTGCCGGTGACCCACGGCGAGCACTACACCAAGGTGCATATCCTGCTCTACACCCTGGTGATGTTCGCCGTCACCCTGCTGCCCTACGCCATCCACATGAGCGGGCCGCTCTACCTGGTCTGCGCGCTGCTGCTGGGCGGGCGCTTCCTGCACTGGGCCTGGGTGCTGTACCGTGACAGCAAACCGCACGCGGCGATCAACACCTTCAAGTACAGTATCTGGTACCTGTTCCTGCTGTTCATCGCCCTGCTGGCGGACCACTACCTGCTGCTGAACATCTAAAGGCCGTCATGACCCGCACCCAGATCACCGTCTTCGTCCTCGTCGCCATAGTCGCCCTGGTGCTGGGGCTCACCGTCAACAAGGTGCTGACCGCCAAGGGCCAGGGCGACCCCACCGCGCTGCTCGACGCCGGCATCGTGCTGCTGCCGCAGAGCCGCAGCCTGCCGGCGCTGACCCTGACCGACCAGGACGGCGCCGAGGTGGCGGTGGATCAGCTCAAGGAGCAGTGGAGCCTGCTGTTCTTCGGCTACACCTTCTGCCCGGACATCTGCCCGGCCACCCTCGCCCAGCTGCGCCAGCTGCAGGGCCAGTTGCCCGAGGAAACCCGCGCGCGGCTGCGCCTGGTGCTGGTCAGCGTGGACCCCAAGCGCGACACCCCGGAGCAGCTGAAGAAGTACCTGGCCTATTTCGATGCCGGCTTCGTCGGCCTGACCGGCGAGGAAGCGACGCTGCAGAAGTTCGCCAACGCGGTGAGCGTCCCCTATATCCCCGCCGACACCAGCAAGGACAACTACACCGTCGATCACAGCGGCAACCTGGTGATCATCGGCCCGGACGGCACCCAGCGCGGCTTTATCCGCGCGCCGATCAACAACGCCAAGCTGGCCGAGCAGCTGCCGGGGCTGGTGTCCGGCAGCTAACGGTACGCCCGTGTCTGCGTAGGGTGGATGAGGCTTTTGCATCCACCACTTCGGCGCCAGAGGGGCTATAGCCGATAACGCTCTGGTGGATCGGTGAAGCGTGATCCACCCTACAGCGCGAACGGCAGCGCCAGCTCGACCCGCTGGCGCTGCGCCAGGCGGCGCTGGAACTCGCCCGGATCGTGGATCAACACCTTCTGCCCGGCGAAGGACTCGGCGGCGATCAGCCGCGACAGCCAGAAGCGTACGCAGGCGATGCGCAGCATGGCCGGCCACAGCTCGGCCTCGGCAGCCGTGAAAGGCCGCAGCGTGGCATAGGCGCCTAGCAGGGCGCGGGCGCGAGGGCCGTCCAGGCTGCCGTCCTCGTGCGAGCACCAGTCGTTCAGGCAGATCGCCAGGTCGTAGAGCATCGGCCCCGAGCAGGCGTTGTAGAAGTCGATCACTCCGGCCAGGTGGTTGCCGTCGAACAGCACGTTGTCGCGGAACAGGTCGGCATGCAGGTTGGCCCGCGGCAGGGCGAGGATGCGGGCTTTCAGCGCGGCGATCTCGGCCAGCGCGTCGCGCAGCAGCGGCAGCTCGGCTTCCGGCAGCCTGAGCGCCAGGCTCGGGCCCTCGGCCAGCATCCAGTCCAGGCCGCGGTCGCTGCGCCGCTCCAGCGGCCGCTCGCGGGTGGCCAGGTGGATACGCGCCAGCAGGCTGCCGACCTCCTGGCAATGGTGGGCGTTGGCCGCGTGCACGTGCTTGCCGGCCAGGCGCGGCTGCAGCAGCGCGGGTTTTTCCGCCAGGCTGCGCAGCGCCTGGCCATCTTCCGTGCGCAGGGCGTAGGGCACCGGCAGACCGGCGTCGTGGAGCACGTCGAGCAGTTCGATGAAGAACGGCAGGTCGGCCGCCGGGCCGCGCTCGACCAGGGTCAGGACGTACTCGCCCTGCTCCAGGCTGACGAAGAAGTTGCTGTTTTCGCTACCCGCGGCGATGCCCTGGAAGTCGCGCAACCGGCCGAGCCCGTAGGGCGCCAGGAAGACTTCGAGCTCGTGACGCTCCAGGGGGGTGAATACCGACATATCAGACCTTAATTGCCTTACCAGCTAAAGATTTCCCAGGAAGGGATCAGCATGTCCGGATCGTCCGAACGTATGAAGTTGCCGTCGCTGCCGTCGGCGCGCACCAGGAAGTAGGGTTTGCCGTTTTTCGGAATGACCTTGATCGCGTAGAGAAAACCGTTGACCCGGTATTCCTGGATGGTGCGGTCGCCGTCCTGGCGGATGGTCACATCCGGGTCGCCGGAAACAGGATCTTCGGCATGCGCGGCGAGGGGGGCGCCAGCCAGCAGGCCGACCAGCAAAAGGCGTTTGACTGTACCCATGGTAACCTTGCTCCTTGATTTCAATGATGCGGTCATTCTAGCGCCGCACCCGCCGAAAAGGTTGATCCCGCTCATGAGCCAAGCCCCGCTGATCCTGGTCGACGGTTCCTCCTACCTGTACCGCGCCTTCCACGCCCTGCCGCCGCTGACCACCTCCAAGGGCCTGCCCACCGGGGCGGTCAAGGGCGTGCTGAACATGCTCAAGAGCCTGCGCAAGCAGTACCCGAACAGCCCCTTCGCCGTGGTCTTCGACGCCAAGGGCGGCACCTTCCGCGACGAGCTGTTCGCCGAGTACAAGGCCAATCGCCCATCCATGCCGGACGAGCTGCGTGTGCAGGTCGAGCCGCTGCACGCCAGCGTGCGCGCCCTCGGCCTGCCGCTGCTGTGCGTGGAAGGGGTGGAGGCCGACGACGTGATCGGCACCCTGGCCCGTCAGGCCGCCGGCGAGAAACGCGACGTGGTGATCTCCACCGGCGACAAGGACATGGCCCAGCTGGTCTGCCCGCACGTTACGCTGGTCAATACCATGACCGGAAGCGTCTACGATGCCGATGGCGTGAAAGAGAAATTCGGTGTCGGTCCCGAGCTGATCATCGACTACCTGGCGCTGATGGGCGACAAGGTCGACAACATCCCCGGCGTGCCCGGGGTCGGCGAGAAGACTGCCCTCGGCCTGCTCACCGGCGTCGGTGGCGGCCTCGACGTGCTCTACGCCAACCTCGACAAGGTGCCCGAGCTGCCGATTCGCGGTGCCAAGGGCCTGCCGGCCAAGCTCGAGGAACACCGCGAGATGGCCTACCTGTCCTACCAGCTGGCCACCATCAAGACCGACGTCGAACTGAACATCGCCATCGACGACCTGCACCCGGGCGAGCCGGATCAGGCGGCGCTGGTCGAGCTGTACGGCGAGCTGGAATTCAAGAACTGGCTCGACGAGCTGCTGCGGCAGAACAAGCCCCTGGCGGCCAAGGCCAAGGCCGCGGCCCCGGCCGGCGACCTGTTCGCCGAGCCGGCCAG
>NZ_AVOF01000292.1:0-4062 GCF_000465935.2 Pseudomonas sp. EGD-AK9 | reverse complement strand
GGCTCGGGCGGCGGGCCTCAGCGTGGCAGCTTGAGGTTGTTCCAGATCGCCAGGCTGGGGTCGGCCTGGTTCAGGGTGTAGAAGTGCAGCCCCGGTGCGCCGCCTTGCAGCAGGCGTTCGCACATCTCGCTGATCACCTGTTCGCCGAAGGCCTGGATGCTCTCGATGTCGTCGCCGTAGGCTTCCAGCTGCTTGCGCACCCAGCGCGGGATCTCCGCGCCGCAGGCGTCGGAGAAGCGCGCCAGCTTGCTGTAGTTGGTGATCGGCATGATGCCCGGCACCACCGGGATATCCACGCCCAGTTTCTGCACGCGCTCGACGAAGTAGAAGTAGCTGTCGGCGTTGAAGAAGTACTGGGTGATCGCGCTGTCGGCGCCGGCCTTGGCCTTGCGCACGAAGTTGGCGATATCGTCCTCGAAATTGCGCGCCTGCGGATGCATCTCCGGGTAGGCGGCGATCTCGATATGGAAGTGCTCGCCGGTTTCCTCGCGGATGAAGCCGACCAGCTCGTTGGCGTAGCGCAGCTCGCCGCTGGCCATGCCCATGCCCGACGGCAGATCGCCGCGCAGGGCGACGATGCGCTTGATCCCGGCGTTCTTGTACAGGGTCAGCAGCTCGCGCAGCTCGGCCTTGCTGTCGCCGACGCAGGACAGGTGCGGTGCGGTGGGCACCTTCACCTCGCCGTCGAGCTGCAGCACGGTATTCAGCGTGCGGTCGCGGGTGGAGCCGCCGGCGCCGTAGGTGCAGGAGAAGAAGTCGGGGTTGTAGCTGGCCAGCTGGCGCGCCACGTTCATCAGTTTTTCGTGCCCGGCTTCGGTCTTGGTGGGGAAGAACTCGAAGCTGTAGCGGCGTTCTTGGCTCATACGGAGTTTCCACGTGTGTAGGGTGGACAGGCGCAGCTTGTCCACCGACATGCTCGAGCAGGTGGGCAGGCCGCTCGCCGGCCTGCCCACCCTACGCCTGGTGCTGCTTAGTAGCGGTAGGCGTCCGGCTTGAACGGGCCTTCCACGGTGACGCCGATGTACTCGGCCTGCTGCGGGGTCAGGCGGGTGACCACGCCGCCGAAGCCCTTGACCATCTCCAACGCCACTTCTTCGTCGAGCTTCTTCGGCAGCACTTCCACGGTCAGGCGCTCGGCCTTCTTCTCGGCCGGCAGGTCGGCGAACTTCTGCTCGAACAGGAAGATCTGCGCCAGCACCTGGTTGGCGAAGGAGCCGTCCATGATCCGGCTCGGGTGGCCGGTGGCATTGCCCAGGTTCACCAGGCGGCCTTCGGCCAGCAGGATCAGGTAGTCGTCGTTGGCCGGATCGAAAGTGCCGGCGCCGGTGCGGTGGATCTTGTGCACCTGCGGTTTGACCTCTTCCCACGCCCAGTGCTTGCGCATGAAGGCCGTATCGATCTCGTTGTCGAAGTGGCCGATGTTGCACACCACGGCGCGCTTCTTCAGCGCCTTGAGCATGCCCGCGTCGCACACGTTGACGTTGCCGGTGGTGGTGACGATCAGGTCGATCTTGCCCAGCAGCGCGGCGTCGACGCTGGCCTCGGTGCCGTCGTTGAGGCCGTTCTTGTACGGCGAGACCAGCTCGAAGCCGTCCATGCAGGCCTGCATGGCGCAGATCGGGTCGATCTCGGAGACCTTGACGATCATGCCTTCCTGACGCAGCGACTGCGCCGAGCCCTTGCCCACGTCGCCGTAGCCGATCACCAGCGCCTGCTTGCCCGACAGCAGATGGTCGGTGCCGCGCTTGATGGCGTCGTTGAGGCTGTGGCGGCAGCCGTACTTGTTGTCATTCTTGCTCTTGGTCACCGCGTCGTTGACGTTGATCGCCGGGACTTTCAGGGTGCCGGCCTTGAGCATGTCGAGCAGGCGGTGCACGCCGGTGGTGGTTTCCTCGGTGACGCCGTGGATGCGCTCGAGCATCTGCGGGTATTTCTTGTGCAGGATCTCGGTCAGGTCGCCGCCGTCGTCCAGCACCATGTTGGCGTCCCACGGCTTGCCGTCCTTGAGGATGGTCTGCTCGATGCACCACTCGTACTCCTGCTCGGTCTCGCCCTTCCAGGCGAACACCGGGATGCCGGCGGCGGCGATGGCGGCAGCGGCCTGGTCCTGAGTGGAGAAGATGTTGCAGCTCGACCAGCGCACCTCGGCACCGAGGGCGATCAGGGTCTCGATCAGCACGCCGGTCTGGATGGTCATGTGGATGCAGCCGATGATCTTCGCGCCCTTGAGCGGCTGGCTGGCGGCGTACTTGCGGCGCAGGCCCATCAGCGCCGGCATCTCGGATTCGGCGATGATCAGCTCTTTGCGGCCCCAGTCGGCCAGGGAAATGTCGGCGACCTTGTAGTCGGTAAAACCGGCAGGCGTCAGTACAGCGCTCATGATGAGTTCTCCATTCGTTGTCTGCGAATGGGCGCCGTTGATGCGTATGGTTAACGCCCCATCCGAGCCTGACAAAGTCCGCACCTGGCGGATTTGCTGCAGCGCCCCTCGGACGGGTGGCGGGAGCGGCCGGAGCTGTGCCGGCTGCGTGAAGCTGGCGGATTATAGCCGCGTGCGGCGTGCAGCCCAAGGCTTTCCGTCGGTCTTTGCGCGGCGCCGCTGGCCACTGCCGCCGGCGCATTGGCCGGATCGCCGTCGACTTGTCCCGGCCGGGTCATGGACGCCCGGCCCGCGGGCGGTCCAAGCTGCGCACTCCCTCAGCGAACTGCGGAGCCTGCATGACCCTCGCCTACTGGTGCGTACTGATCGCCATCGTCCTGCCCTACCTGGCCACCGCCAGCGCCAAGTTCCTCGGCGCCGGCTACGGGCCGCGCGCCAACAGCGACCCGCGCGCCTTCCTCGCCGCTCTGCAGGGCTGGCGCAGGCGTGCCCACAACGCCCAGCTCAACGGCTTCGAGGTGACCCCGGCGTTCGCCGCGGCGGTGATCATCGCCCACCAGGCCGGCGGTGCCGCGCAGGGGCTGCTGGATCAACTGGCGATCGCCTTCGTGCTCAGCCGGGTGCTGTACTTGCTCTGCTACCTGGCCGACTGGGGACCGATCCGTACGCTGGTGTGGTTCGCCGGCATGGGCCTGATCGTCGCCCTGTTCGTGGTCTCGGCCTGAGCCGAAACGGCGCGTGACCGCTCGGTCGGTGCGCCGTTCTGGTGCATTTTGCCGCGTTAAACAGGACGCCAGGCTGCTGGCGGCTGGCCACTTTCTTGCTTGCTCCCGATTATTTGGCGGGGGTTCCCGCCGTCTGCCAGGGAGACTCTCATGTCCGCCACCGCCTTGTTCGACCGCCTGCTCTGCGCCATCGGCCTGCGCACGCTGAATCAGCAGTTCCTGTTTTCCTACGCGCTGATGTTCCTCCTGGCGGTGATCGCCTCGGTGGCGCTGTACCTGAGCATGTCGGTGTCGCCGGAGACCATCAACGTCGCCGGTGCGCAGCGCATGCTCAGCCAGAAGATGACCAAGGAGGCGCTGCTGCTGCGCGAAGGCGTGCTGCCGGCGACCGCCCTGGAAGCGACCATGGCGCAGTTCGACGGCGCCCACCGCGACCTGTTGGCCGGCAACCCGGCGCGCAATGTCAGCGCCATCGCCGAGCCCAACGTGCAGGCGCAGATGAACAAGGTCGGCGTTCTCTGGCAGGGCTTTCGCGACCAGCTGCAGCGCCTGGTCGGCGGCGACACGGCGGTCGACCTCGCGGCTCTGGAGCAGCAGTCGGTGCAGCTGCTGCGCGAGATGAATCAGGCCGTCGGGCTGATGGCGGCGCACGCCGAGGGTAGCCAGCGGCGGCAGATGTGGCTGGCCTTCGGCTGCGTGCTGGGCATCCTCGCCCTGGTGGTGCTCGGCCGCCAGTTCGGCCTGCGCCCGCTGATGCACAACCTCAATGCGGTGGAGGGCGCGCTGACCCGGGTCGGCTCCGGCGACTTCACCCGCGGCCTGGACGGGCGCCAGGGCGACAACGAGATCGGCCGCATCTTCGCCGGCTACAACCGCATGCAGGAGCAGGTGCGCGGCCTGCTGGCGGAGGTCAAGCGCAGCGGCGAGCGCACCGGCGAACACGTCGGCAGCGTGGTC
>NZ_AVOF01000291.1:0-4068 GCF_000465935.2 Pseudomonas sp. EGD-AK9 | reverse complement strand
GCGGGCATCGACGCGAAGGTTCGGGGCGACGGTCGCCCTGTGATTCAGTTCACACTTGACCGTATTGTTGGCCGTGACGCAACCAGCGCTCCAGCAACGGCGCGACATGCTGCGGCCAGCGCTCCAGCAGGGCGGCGGCGGCGTCGCGCACGGCCGGCAGCAGGTCGGCGTCGCGCATCAGGTCGGCCACCTTGAACTGCAGCAGACCGGTCTGCCGGGTGCCGAGCATCTCGCCCGGTCCGCGCAGCTCCAGGTCCTTCTCGGCGATGACGAAACCGTCGGTGGTCTCGCGCATGATGCCCAAGCGTTCGCGGCCCAGTTGCGACAGCGGCGCGTGGTAGAGCAGCACGCAGTGGCTGGCGGCGCTGCCGCGACCGACCCGCCCGCGCAGCTGGTGCAGTTGCGCCAAGCCCAATCTTTCCGGGTTCTCGATAATCATCAGGCTGGCATTGGGCACGTCGACGCCCACCTCGATCACCGTGGTGGCCACCAGCAGCTGCAGCCGGCCTAGCTTGAATTCGTCCATCACCGCGGCCTTCTCGGCCGGTTTCATGCGCCCGTGGATCAACCCCACGCGCAGCTCGCCCAGCGCACTGGAGAGCTCCTCGAAGCTGGTCTCGGCGGCCTGGCAGGTGAGTTCCTCGGATTCCTCGATCAGGGTGCACACCCAGTAGGCCTGGCGCCCCTGCTGGCAGGCACTGCGCACGCGCTCGACCACCTCGTCGCGGCGGCTGTCGGCGATCACCAGGGTGTTGACCGGGGTGCGCCCCGGCGGCAGCTCGTCGAGGATCGAGGTGTCCAGGTCGGCGTAGGCGCTCATCGCCAGCGTGCGCGGGATGGGTGTGGCGGTCATGATCAGCTGGTGCGGGCAGAGCCGGCCGTCGATGCCCTTCCGGCGCAGGGCCAGGCGCTGCTGCACGCCGAAGCGGTGCTGCTCGTCGATGATCACCAGCGCCAGGCGCTTGAACCGTACTTCGTCCTGGAACAGCGCATGGGTGCCGACCACCATCGGGCAGCCCGCGGCTATCTGTTCCAGCGCGGCCGCGCGGGCCTTGCCCTTGAGCTTGCCGGCCAGCCAGGCGACGTCCAGGCCGAGCGGCGCCAGCCACTTGCTGAAGTTGAGAAAGTGCTGCTCGGCGAGAATCTCGGTCGGCGCCATCAGCGCCACCTGATAGCCGGCCTCCAGCGCCTGCAGCGCGGCCAGGGCGGCGACCACTGTCTTGCCGGCGCCGACGTCGCCCTGCACCAGGCGCAGCATGGGTTCGCTTTGCGCCAGGTCGTAGGCGATCTCGGCGCCGACCCGCTGCTGCGCGCCGGTGGGGGCGAAACCGAGGTTGGCGAGGTACTGCTGTGGCAGTCTTTTCGCCGGCGGCAGGGCCGGCGCCTGCTGCGCGCGCACCTGCTCGCGCAGGCGTTGCAGCGACAGCTGGTGGGTCAGCAGCTCCTCGAAGGCCAGCCGGTGCTGGGCCCAGTGGCGGCCCTCGGCGAGCTCCTCGACATCGGCGTCCGGCGGTGGCCGGTGCAGGTAGCGGATGGCATCGCTCAGCGGCGCCAGGCGGTAGTCGCGGGCCAGCTCGTCGGGCAGCCAGTCCGGCAGGCTGTGCGGGCCGAGGCGGGCCAGGGCCAGTTGGCTCAGGCTGCGCAGGCGCTGCTGGGTGAGGCCCTCGGTGGTCGGGTAGATGGGCGTCAGGCTCTGTTCCACCGGGGCCGGCTCGTCGCCGCTCTGCGCGCGGTATTCCGGGTGGTAGATCTCCAGGCCGGTGGCGCCGGGGCGTACTTCACCGTAGCAGCGCAGCGCGGTGCCGCGCTTGAGGCCGTCGCGCTGCGCCTGGCTGAAGTGGAAGAAACGCAGGCTCAGCGTGCCGCTGCCGTCCTGCAGACGCACCAGCAGGCTGCGGCGCCGGCCCATGACCACGTCGGCACCGGCGACGATGCCTTCGACCACCGCATCCTGCCCAGGGCGCAACGCGCCGATGGGGGTGATGCGGGTGCGATCCTGATAGCGCAGCGGCAGGTGGAACAGCACGTCCTGCAGGTTTTCCAGGCCGACCTTGGCCAGCTTCTCGGCCAGGGCCGCACCCACGCCCTTGAGCGCGGTGACGGAAACCGTCGCCAACTCGGTCATGCTGCGACCTCAGGCGCTCTTGGCCTGCGGGTTGCGGGCGACCGAGCAGAGGCGGATGGAGTCGGCCAGCACTTCGATGGCGTTGGGCCGCGGGAAGCTGGCGCGCCAGGCGATGGCCACGGTGCGGAAGGGTACCGGCGCGCTGAGCGGACGCACCTCGATCACGCCGGGCGCGTAGTGGTGGCTGTCCACCGCGGAGAACGGCAGGATCGACACGCCGAGGCCGGAGGCGACCATATGGCGGATGGTCTCCAGCGAGCTGGATTCCACCGTGGTGTGCTTGCCGTGGTCGTCGCCGCCTTTGCGCAGGGTCGGGCAGGCCTCCAGCACCTGGTCGCGGAAGCAGTGGCCCTCGCCGAGCAGCAGCAGGCTCTTGTCGTTGAGCAGCTTGGTGTCGATGGTGTCCATCGCCGCCCAGGGGTGGCCGGCTGGCAGCAGGGCGTAGAACGGCTCGTCGTACAGCGGCTTGGTCAGCACATCGGCTTCCTGGAACGGCAGGGCGATGATGATGGCGTCCAGCTCGCCGGTGCGCAGCTTGTCGCGCAGGATATGGGTGAAGTTTTCCTCGATATACAGCGGCATGTCCGGGGCGACCCGGTGCAGCTGCGGAATCAGGTGGGGGAACAGGTAGGGGCCGACGGTGTAGATGGCGCCGATCTTCAGCGGTGCGGCCAGCTGGTTCTTGCCGGCCTGGGCCAGTTCGCGGATACCCTGGGCCTGCTCCAGCACCTTCTGCGCCTGGGTGACGATGCCCTCGCCGACCGGCGTCAGGCGTACCGCGCTCTTGCTGCGCTCGAAGATCAGCACGCCGAGCTCGTCTTCCAGCTTCTTCACCCCGACCGACAGGGTCGGCTGGCTGACGTGGCAGCGCTCGGCGGCGCGGCCGAAGTGCTGTTCCTGGGCGAGGGTGACGATATAGCGCAGTTCGGTGAGGGTCATAGTGTTTATCCATTAAGTTGCCGACAAGCATAGCCTTTGCATACGAATGAACCAACCGGGCCAACAGGCTGTTTAAAAACTATCTGCGTTGTCATCGCTGCGTTAAAAACAGGCTCAAAATGCTCATTTACAGCTCGTAAACTCCGTTTTTTCGTCTGTTTTTGCCTTGCGCTGACTGCCTCGCCGACGTTTTTAAACGGCCTGTTACACTGCGCCTTCGCACAAATCTCGGGGAGAAAAGCATGTCCGCATGCAACAGCCTGCTGATCGCCGGGTGCGGCGACGTCGGCACCCGTCTCGGCCTGCGCCTGGCCGAAGCCGGTTGGCGGGTGCACGGCCTGCGCCGTACGGTGGCGCAGTTGCCCGCCGCCATCGCGCCGGTGGCCGGAGATCTGCACGCAGACGCCTGCCCGGCGGCCTGGCCGCCGGGCGAGCTGGATTACCTGGTGTATTGCGCGGCGGCCAGCCAGCACGACGAGGCCGGCTATCGCGCCGCCTATGTCGACGGCCTGCGGCACGTGCTGGCCTGGCTGGCACAGCACGGCCAACGCCCGCGGCGCATCCTGTTCGCCTCCAGCAGCGGGGTGTACGGGCAGCAGCAGGGCGAGTGGGTCGACGAGGAATCGCCGGCCGAGGCGCAGAGCTATTCGGCGCGGATCATGCGCGAGGCCGAGCAACTGGCACTGGGCAGCGGCCTGCCGGCCAGCGTGGTGCGCCTGACCGGCCTCTACGGCCCTGGCCGCGAGTGGCTGCTGAGCCAGGTGCGCGGCGGTTATCGGGTCAGCGAGACGCCGCCGCTGTACGGCAATCGCATTCATGTGGATGACGCAGCGGGGCTGTTCGCCACGCTGCTGCAGGCGGACGCCGCGGGTGCGCCCTTGGCCGACTGCTACCTGGGCGTCGACGACGAGCCGGCGCCGCTGCACGAGGTGGTGGCCTGGCTGCGCGCGCAACTGGGCGTCAGCCACTGGAGCGACGAGCAGCGCGTGCGCCGCGCCGGCAGC